>CAJVYM010000051.1 GCA_913009415.1 uncultured bacterium | reverse complement strand
GTCATAGCATAAAACTCAGCCTTTGTCAAGTGACGGAAACAGAGAGCGGATTTATCCCCATTGTTTCAAGATTATCGCGCAGATCAAATCTTCGATGTCGGGCTCTATTTGCAAGATTTTCTTAGGTCATAGGTTTTCGGCCCTAAATTTGATCTCCACCATCGCTGCTGAGAAAGGCATTGCCATCTTAGAAGCCGCATGTGATCTGGGGTTGAAGGCACTGGGTCACCGTGATTGCTCGCACGAATATGGTCTCTAACCCTTCGCTAACTAGGAAAGTCCCGCTAGAAGGAGAAAGAGGCGGACCATGTAGCGCGTGCGGAGGAGATCGTCGAGGAAAACGAAGAAGGTTCTTCAACCCGGCAGGTATTCATGACCATTTCGGAGCCAAGGCCGATTACCTGAATTACATTGCTTGCGTTCTTTCGGCAATATCAGAGAACGAATCGTGAACAGACTGTAGCTGGCACGGACAGCAGCAACGAAACTCCTGCTCATCGCCCATGCTATCTACAAGACCGATTAGCCTCACCGCTTCCCGATCAACTGGGGAACTTGTCAATCAATACGGTATCTATCGCCTTTTTACCCGTTGGCATCGTTGGCACGTTCTGATTCTTCTGTCGCAACATTGGAAAGCACTGTAAGGACCCAGAAGAATACAGCAAGTAGTACACACAGTCCGAGGAAATACCATACCCACCACGGAAAGCCAAGAGGGCCGAGTCTGCCATCTCCCCAGTTCCAGAAGTCGTTTCCTAAGATGAACATCACCGCGAAGACAGCTGCCCACTTCCATCCTGCCCGGGGCTTCCCAGACTGATCAACTGACCAATACGCGGCGCGCGGGTGGGGGCGAGTACCAAGGCTCACAGCCACAAGCACAACGCTTGTGACAACAACAATCGGAATTACCGGAAGCGTTCCAAAGCTCGGCAATACATGCCCGTGATATGCTACAACTAGTATTTCACCGACGATGATCGACGCTATCGCTCCCTTAGCCGTCGCTCGTCGCCAGTACAATCCCGCCATGACAGTGGGAAAGAGGACGGCAAGTCCAGTGAATGTTTCGGTTGCGATCGTCAGGAATGTCGCCGGCGGTCGTACGGCAATCCCGAGGCCAACCACTGCAAGAACTATGACAAACAGCTTTCCCACCCAGGGCGAGGCGTGGGCACCGTGCCCCAACACTGGCTCTACTATGTCACGGGTGAACATGGAGGAGAGGGTGAGAAGCTGGGAATCTAGCGTGGACATGAGGGCCGCAAGGGCCGCAGTCAAGACGAGTGCCTCAACTGACGGAGGGACGTAGCGCCCGAGAAGAAGCGGGAGGATCTTGTCCGACGAGGTCTCCGCCGGAAGGGCAGGAAACGCCAGCCGCCCAATCACGCCGATCGCTACCGGAAGGAGAAACAAGACCCCCGTGATCAGCGGGTATAGGCTCATCGTCAGCCCGAGCGCCCTTTCGTTACGAGCAGCGTAGAAACGTTGAAAGAGCTGCGGAAACATCGGATCACATAGAAGCCACAGCAGCATGTATCCAAGCCATATCCCCGGACTGAGCGCGCCACCCATTCCAGGACGACTGAATAGCTGTGGTGCTTGAGACGCTGCAGCACGATTCGCCGCTGCAATCCCTCCGAATGGAGCGGCAATCATTCCCAGCGCGACAAGAAGCAGGATGACGAGCGCTCCCCCTTGGAAGACATCTGTCCAGGCAACTCCGCGCATCCCACCAAAGAACATGTACAGGAGCATCACCGCGGTGATGAGGACCGCTCCGGCAAGGTAAGGAATGCCAAGAAGCCCTTCAAGAGCGTACCCGGCTGCCATCGGCTGCATCGCCAAGTAGGGCAGGGTGAACACCGTCAACACAAAGAAGAACAGAAGACGAAGAGCAGTGCTTCCAAAGCGGTGGAAGATGAACTCTGGGGGAGTGACAAACCCGTTCTTCTTCCCAAGTTTCCACACAGGCCTACCGATGAAGTAAAATGACAGAGCCATAAACCCAGTGCCAAACGCCATGATCGGGTAGAAAGCATACCCAATACGCCATCCCGCGCCAGAGAAACCGAAAACCGTGAATGCGCTGAAGTTCGTTGCTGCCATGGTAAGGAACAAGACAATTGGTGGCAGGCTGCGGGAAGCAATGAAGTAGTCATCCGCCGTTCCTCTTGCTCGTTTGCGAGCAAGGAAACCAATGCCAAGAACAAGAGCCAAGTATCCAATTACAATAAGCCCTCTAGTCAACATTCACCCTCCTCCCCTAGAACCAATAGAAATGGCCACCCAGCGAGGCTGGATGGCCGCATGGCCTAGCATACCTTTATAAGAAGTGTACACTTCGGGCGACTTTGCGGCAAGCACGAAGCGTTCCCGTTACGCGCACCCGGTTCCTCTTCTCCCGCGCATGTTGGCCGCAAGCGTCTGTCCCCGTTTGCTGCCAGGTCTTGTGAACCGGTAAAGACTGGTTCTATCTTGCGGGAAGGCCATCCTGCAGGAGACGAATGAAGATCGGCCCGAGGTCTTCGCTTATGTATGCCCCCCGTTTCCCCGTTCAGTCCTTGCAAGGACCGTCAGGAATCCGAGGAAGGCTATCCCAGCCATGATAAGGAGCATGCTCCGAAAACCGACAAGCGGAGTAAGTGCGCCAGCGATGAGCGGACCGATCACTCCTCCGATTCCACGGCTTGAATTGAATAAACCGAACATTGTCCCTTGTCTCTCCATCGGTGTGCGATCGCCAATGTATGACGTCGATCCGGCGTAGAGTGAACTGAATGACATCCCAAGAACAAAGTAGCCAAGGGCGATTCCCCATCCACCTCTGGAGAAGGCAAAGATCAGCGGGGCGAGAGCGGAGATCCCGAAACCAAAGGCAAAGATCACTTTACGCCCAACAAGATCAGATAGGCGACCAAAGACGAGCACCCCTAAGGTTGAAGTTGTCGCCCCTATGGCGTTGATCGTTCCCATTATCCCCACCGGTATTCCCAGTGTGGCCATGTACACGAAAATCAGTGATGCAGCACCGGATGTTCCCATCTGACGTAGTGCCCCACTGATGTAGAGGCCATTCATACCGCCTGTCCGAAGTGAGGTGGACAAGGACTGGCGTTTTTTCGTGCCGAACTTCTCTGCTCGCGGGAGGAAGAGGAGAAAGAAGCAGGCGACAATGGGCAGCAGCGCAAGCGAGAAGAAGCTCAACCGGTAGCCAAGGCCGGCAAGCAGGAATCCAGCGATAACTTTCCCCAGAGCTGAGCCTGTCGAGCGCGATGCACTCAAGTACGATAAGTCCCTGCCTCGATGATCGATCGGATGTTCCCCTGTCCAGAGTCAGGAAATCCCCTTCTGGTCAGGAATTGCTCGTTTTAAGGGTTGCGTTGTGCCCACTAAAGACAAACACACACTACTTGGTTTCTGTCTCAGCAAGTTGTACTATGTACTCACGATGGGGATCGATACTTCAGGTCGCAAAAGTGGACTTGTTTGAGGTACTTGCCAGTAGCGCAAGGGCAAGTGTGCCCACTAAGAAAAAGCTGCTATCTCAGCACAAAAGCGGCAACAAATGAGGGTTTGCGCCCGCATGATTCTTTCCCAACGCAAGGGAACATCCGTTATAAGAGATTGAGCAACCAAATCTGAAGATCAACAGTGCTTATCTGCTCAAAGAGGTGTTCTGGCAGTTCTGGAGATACATTCGTTCTGGATGGGCCAAACGTTATCTAGACACGTGGTTAGAGGTGGGCAACCTATTCCCATTTGCAACTGATACGAGACTTCGCCTGGATGGTTCGTCGTCACCAAGAGGGCATACTGAACTACTTCAACATGCCTATCAGCAACGGCACCGTGGAAGGGCCCAACAACTAAGGCGAAAGTGATCAGTCACAAAGCCTGTGGATTTCGCACTGCCAAGAACTATATCCGTAACCTCTGCCACATGCATGGGTGATTTGCCTCTCCCTCAATCCATACACACATTCGCGTGACGAACCATCAAATTGGGCGTGATGCCCAGAGCTACACCACAGATGCTATCAAGATGAATTTGTGCGTGCTTCGTGCCCGTGCCCGGGACATATGTTAATTGCACATTGCTTCAGGACGATCTTGATGCCGTGGGTCAAGATGTTACAATGACCATGATGGTGGTATTCGAGGAGGCAAACATGAATGAGAAGATGAACGTTGCGGAAGCCAAGAAGAAGTTCTCGGAGCTTCTTGCGCGCACCGCCTACAACGGAGAACGATTCATCATCAATAGGCGTGGTAAGCCAATGGCTGTGTTGATCGGGCTTGAGGATTTCGCGCTCCTCGAGGAACAGATCCATTCTTCGGAGCCCCCCCAAGGCTTGCTGGCCGCTGCTGGGGCATTGGCGAGTTTTAAGAATTTTGAAGAGATTATGAACGATGTCTATTCCTCGCGGCGTGAATCGACAGGGCGTGCGGTAAGGCTGGATGATGTACCTGTTTGACACGGACACCCTGAGCAATCTACTCACGAAGCGTCCCTCTGCCCGGATGCTTGAGCGCTTACGTGAGATTCCTGCTTATGCACAATTCACTTCGTCCATCACGGTAGGCGAGATCTACTATGGCCTTCACAAGAGCGATCGGCCTGATTACTACCGGGAAAGATTGGAGCGGCTGGTCTGGTGCTATGTGCATATTGTTCCGTTTGACCGCATGGTCGCCGAGACGTATGGAGAGTTGCGAGCGGAGCTAGAACGGAAAGGCGAGTGCCTATCAGACCCGGATCTGATGATTGCCGCCATTGCTCTTTCGCGGAGCTTTGTAGTGGTAACGGGTAACACCAGACACTTTAGCCGCATCAGAAAACTGAAGGTTGAGAACTGGCTATGAATCAGCAATTACCGCTATTAATGATTTATCCGAAAGAGCGATACTTCATACTCGGCTCTCATTGTTCTATCGTTACCTGCATTAACGCTCTCACTTCTTGCGATCAACTGTCCTTGAGGACCAGGCCGATCTCATCAGCAAATGTAAGGTATCGGCGGTACCCAGGTCTTGCCTGCAAGCACTTTTTCAACAATTGTCGCGCTTGTTCTTGATCCCCTCGAAGGTATGCCAGTTTTGCCTGTAAGAATTTCCTTTCTTCTGCTCCTCCGATGGCAAGATGGTGCACCAGACGATCCAAGCGGTCATCCGCATCGGTCCCCTGCAGGTGTTCCAAGACGAGTTCGTTCCACTCGGCAAGGTTCTCCCCACGCCTCTCCGCGGCCAATTCCCTGTTCCTATCGTCCCACCGTGATGGTTTCTTGCGGCCTCCGGATGGCGCGACAGGACGTGCAAAATGATCAAGAGCTGCCAGATAAGCGTCGGTGAACTCCACCCAGGCATCATGTCCCTTCAGCATCTGTACCAAGATCGAAGTTAGGGTTGTCTCGCGTTCTTTCACCCATCCTTCACCGTAGGTGGTCCAGCCATAAGGGCTCTCCCAGCGAATAAATTGAAACACTGCGCGTTTAGCGAAGGTTGCGAATCCTGCACGAACTAAGTAGGCACCCCATAAGAGTTGGGCCTGGTCGGACACCACCAGGCGCATGGCTGCCACCGGGTCCTCGGAGTGAAAGTACATGACGCCCTTTGTTTTACACGCTAGATCGATCAGATCTTCCATGGCGGGAGCACCGTACTCCATCTCTCCATGCGCGAGAAGCAAGCTAGCATCCTTGACGAGTTTGCGGAAGGTCACACGCCACTTGGAGCGCTCATTGCGAGAAACCTCACGACTTCCGCCCATGTATGCTCCGGAGCGGGCGAGGGCCACAAAGTCGAGGACATCTTGTAGGAGTAGATCACCGTCCGGAAGCTCCGGCCCTCGTTTCTTTGGCCTCTGTGGGTTGAGAAGGGTTTCAATGCGTCCGCGCAGATCCTTCCCGCCGCGCCAGTACAGCTCCCACAGTAGTTTCTTCAGGTGATCTATATCCAGGGAAGCAATCTTGGTGTAGAATTCGTCCTTGTGCATCCGTGGCGAGGAAGACATAATAGCGACAGTCTATACTATGATGAATCGCAAGTCGAGGCGATGACCTTCTTCTTGCCGATGCGGGTTGAAAGTGGCGGGTCTGCTCCATGTTCATCTTGTATGAGACAACTCTCTTGCTTGACACCCTAAATCGCCTCTTGTACAATTGCCAATTGATCGGCATAGCGTGCCAGCGTAGCTCAATTGGCAGAGCAATTGATTTGTAATCAATAGGTTGCCAGTTCGATTCTGGCCGCTGGCTCTGTGTTTTTTGTTGGAGGGGTACCGAAGTGGCCAAACGGGGCGGACTGTAAATCCGTTGGCGACGCCTACGGGGGTTCGAATCCCTCCCCCTCCACTTGGCAATCCTTGGGGGTTGCGGTTACACTCTGGTAGATTTCGGGGCGATCTGTACGCCCGTGTAGCTCAGGAGGTAGAGCACCCCCTTGGTAAGGGGGAGGTCATCGGTTCGACTCCGATCGCGGGCTCTTGCGATAAGGGAGATTCGCACTTCCGGAAAGTCACGCCAACAAGCTTAAGGAGGTTTTGGGATGGCAAAGGAACATTTTGTGAGGAACAAGCCTCACTTGAACATTGGTACGATCGGACACATCGATCACGGCAAGACGACGCTGACCTCAGCGATCACCAAGGTCCTCGCCGCACAGGGGCAGGCCAAGGCGATGGCGTTTGATGATATCGACAACGCTCCCGAGGAGAAGGCGCGCGGGATTACGATCAACGTGCGGCACGTCGAGTACGAAACCAAGAACCGGCATTACGCGCACATTGACTGTCCGGGACACGCTGACTATATCAAGAACATGATCACCGGTGCCGCTCAGATGGACGGCGCTATTCTCGTTGTTGCCGCTTCGGACGGACCGATGCCGCAGACGCGTGAGCACGTGCTGCTTGCTAAGCAGGTGAACGTGCCGGCGATGGTCGTGTACTTGAATAAGGTTGATCAGGTCGACGATCCCGAGCTGATCGATCTGGTGGAGATGGAAATCCGCGAGCTCCTTTCAGAATACGAATTTCCCGGTGACGAGATTCCTATCATCCGCGGATCGGCATTGGCAGCGATGAACAGCGACGATTGGCAGTCGGAAGAGTGCAAGTCGATCATCGAGCTGATGGACGCTGTCGATTCCTACATCCCACTCCCGGATCGTGAGGAAGACAAGCCGTTCCTGATGCCGATCGAGGACATCTTCTCCATCAAGGGGCGCGGTACGGTCGCCACCGGTCGTGTCTCACGTGGGAAGATCACCCCGGGGATGGAGGTTGAGATCGTCGGTCTGCACGAGAAGATTCAGAAGAGCGTGGCTACCAGCCTGGAGATGTTCAACAAGACGCTTGACTACGCCATTGCCGGTGACAACGTGGGAATCCTCCTGCGTGGTATCGAGAAGGACGAGATCGAGCGCGGGCAGGTTATCGCCGCTCCGAAGACGATCACTCCGCACACTAAGTTCGAGGGTGAGGTTTATATTCTGACGAAGGACGAAGGCGGGCGCCACACCCCGTTCTTCACCGGCTACAAGCCGCAGTTCTTCTTCCGCACCACTGATGTTACAGGTGTCGTAGATCTCCCCGAGGGAGTGGAGATGGTCATGCCTGGCGACCATGTGAAGATCATCGGTTTGCTGATCAACCACGTCGCCATGGAAGAGGGGCTTCGCTTCGCTATCCGTGAAGGTGGGCGAACGGTCGGCGCCGGCGTCGTAACAAAGATCATCGAATAAAGAGGATAAGTAATGGCTAAGAAAGGCGAAACTGTGATTAATGTTGCGCTTGCGTGCACTGAGTGCGGACATAGAAACTATCACACGAAGCGCAACAAGCGGAATGTCCGCGAGAAGTTGAGCCTCAATAAGTACTGTAAGTGGTGTCATACGCATACTACTCACAAAGAGGTCTAGCTAACTGGACCTCCATAGGCCCGTAGCGCAATTGGCAGAGCGTCCGACTCCAAATCGGAAGGCTGGGGGTTCGATTCCTCCCGGGCCTGCCACAAGTTATCGAGGAAAAGGAGATGTGGATGTTTGAGAAGATGACGAACTTCTTCAAAGAAGTCCGTGGAGAGGTCGCGCGCGTCACTTGGCCCTCCCGTGCTGAGGTTATCTCCCTAACAGGGTTAATCCTGATAGTTGTTATTATCTTGATAATCTACATCTGGGGAGTGGATACCATTGTGCAGGGGCTCCTAAGGTTCTTCGTTCAGATCTAGTATGCAGATGAAGAAGTGGTATGCGATCCAGACCTATGCTGGCTCGGAATTGAAGGTCAAGGAAGACCTCAATGAACGGGTCAGAAAGCGTGGCCTCGAGCGCCATGTAGAGCTATTCCATGTGGATGGTGAGGAGACCTTCTTCCTCGTTCCCGTGGAGGAGGTTATCACCTCGCGCAGCCGTCATGGGGCGGGAACAGAGTATCGTATACCATATGAATATGATTTGGTGGCCAAACCGAACGAACGGATCGCACGTGGCGATACGATCGCTCGCAAACCGATTCGCCACATCGAGGCGAACGCGCGCGTGGTGGAGGCTGAGCCTCTGCAACGGGTGATCGTGGAGATGACGAACCGGAACGAGGAGGAATACCTCATCCCCGGGGATAAGCGTATCAGACGCGATATTCGTGTTAGTGAGAAGATACGAAATGGAGTTCCTCTCACGATCGATGCCGATGAGAAGTATGTGGTCACCAATAAGGGGAAGATTGTCCTGCGAGAGAAGCTGCGCAGGATCACGTTTGAGTACACGAACGGGAAGACAAAGACGAAGCTGATCCCGGAGAAGTACCTGGGGAAGGTGCGTAAGGGGATGAACCTGAAAGAGGGCGACGTCATTGAGGTGGAAGACACCATCGTCAGTCGTGCCTCTGGTCTGCTTAAGGTGAAGGAGTACAAGGACAAGCGCGTGGTAACGATTCAGCGGATCGAGAAGCGTCGCCTCTTTCCTGGATATGTCTTCGGGCGGATGGGATTGGAAATCGAAGAGATGATGGCGTTGATCGACGGCCTGCGGGGTGCGGTGCGCTACGTGGGATCTCGCTTCAAACCTGTGCCGATCGAGGGGCCGGAGATGAAGCTGATCAGGCGTAAGGCGGGTCTATTGGAGATCCCAACGGCTGCGGCAGCCGGCGCGGCAGAGCCGAAGATCGAGGTCGACTTCTCGGTTGGTGAAGTGGTGGAGATCGTGGAAGGGCCATTCGCCGATTTCACTGGAGAGGTGAAGGAGATCGACAAGGACTCCGAAGAAGTGACGGTAATGGTCAAGATCTTCGGGCGTGAGACGCCGGTTCGTCTTGGTTTTGATGGAATTGAGAAGCTATGAGCTTGGAAGGTAGGAGGTAGGATGGCTAAGAAAAATGCAATTGCTAGGATAAACTTACAGATTCCGGCGGGACAGGCGACGCCCGCCCCGCCGGTCGGACCGGCGTTGGGTGAACACAAGCTGAACATCATGGACTTCTGCAAGAAGTTCAACGATGCCACCAAGGGTGAAACCCCGGGAGTGATTATCCCTGTGGTCATCTCGGTGTACATAGATCGGAGCTTCTCGTTCATCCTCAAGCAGCCTCCCGCCGCGGAGTTGATTAAGATGGCTGCGGGGATAAAATCTGGGTCTCCTGAGCCGAACCGCACCAAGGTCGCCAAGATTACGACAGAGCAAGTAAGACGAATCGCTGAACGAAAACTTCCCGATTTGAATACCTATAAGATGGACTCCGCGATCGAAATCATCAAAGGGACGGCGCGAAACATGGGAGTTGAGGTGGTCGAGTCGTGAAACATGGTAAGCGCTATCAGAGTGCAGTGGCCCTCCTTGAGCCGCAAAAGGCGTATAGCCTCGATGAGGCGATCGAGAAATTGAAGGCATCGGCCACGTCCTCGTTTGACGAGACGGCTGAGGCCTCATTGAACCTGGGGATCAAAGCAAGTTCGGTCATCGTGCGCGGCATGTGCGCGTTGCCGCATGGTACGGGCAAGACGATCCGTATCCTGGCCTTTGCCAAAGGGGCGAGCGCGTCCGAGGCGGATGTAGCCGGTGCTGACTATGTTGGCGGAGATGACTTTGCCGCGAAGATCAGGGACGGTTGGCTGGATTTCGACAAAGTTGTCGCCACTCCCGACATGATGTCCGTGGTGGGAAAACTGGGGAAGGTGCTCGGTCCGCGAGGATTGATGCCCAGCCCGAAGTCGGGGACTGTAACCAAGAACATAGCAAGCGTGATCGCTGATCTGAAGAAGGGATTAGTGGAGTTCCGCAGCGACCGTCATGGGACCATCCATACGATCTTCGGCAAGGCTTCCTTCGATGTTGCTGCGCTCAAAGAAAACCTGATAAGCATGATTCGTAGCGTGGTTGAGCATCAGCCGGAAGAGGGCGTCAAAGGGCGATTTATCAAGAAGGTTGCTATCTCTTCGACCATGGGGCCGGGGATCGTCCTCGATCTCGGCGAGGTAACGGAGATAGCAGAACAAGAGGACTAGGAGCAAGAGATGCCGACGCAAGCAAAGATAGAGGAAGTCGCTCGCCTTAAAGATGTGTTTCAAAAGGCGGCATCGTTGGTTCTCGCTGACTACCGTGGGCTCACGGCCAACGAAATGGTGGCGCTTCGCGAGAGGTTCACCAAGCAGGGGCTGGAGTATCGCATAGTGAAGGATACGTTAGCGCGGATTGCCGCTCATGATGCAGGCCTTGATGAAGGGTTTGCCGATCTGTTTGCGGGGCCGGTCGGGATCGCGGTCGGTTACGATGATCCGGTGTTGACATTCAAACTGTCCGAGGATTGCCGCAAAGAATACACTCACAGGTACCAACTGAAAGGCGGGCTGTTTGAGGGCACGCTTGTACAGGAAGATGAGGTCAAGCGATATGCGACGCTCCTCTCTCGGGAAGAACTGCTGGCGAAGTTGGCGATGCTCTTGCAAAGCCCGATGCGCGCCTTGGCGGTGATGCTGAGTGGGAAAATTAGGGAGCTGGCGATACTGCTGGGCGAGGTTAAGAAACAACGTGAACAACAGGATAAGGAGGAGTAATAATGGGTAAAGAGGAGATCCTTCAAGAGATCGAGAATATGGCCGTGAAGGACCTGGCCGATCTGGTAGAGATGATTGAGGAACGATTTAATGTCTCTGCCGCTATGGCCGCTCCGGTCGCCGTGGCTGCGGCCCCTGGCGAGGATGGCGAGGCCGCCGCTGAGTTGTACAAGGTAGTCCTCACCAGTCCTGGCCAGAAGAAGATTCAGGTCATTAAGGAGATTAAAGAGATTACTGGTAAGGGACTCAAGGAATGCAAGGAGCTTGTCGACAACCTCCCTGCTACGATCAAAGAAAACGTCGGAGCGGACGAAGCAGCGAGCCTCAAGGAGAAGCTTGAGGACGCGGGAGCCGATGTCGAACTTCAGCAGTAGATTTGACGTTCCACTATAGTTTTCTGTTACGTTCTGCCTTAAGGCTCTCGCCTTAGGGCAGAACGTTCTTTATGGAGGATGATGATGAAGTATCGAGAGCGGAGGTCCTACGGACGAATAGATGAAATCCTCCCCCCACCTGATCTGCTGCAAGACATAAAGGAATCGTTTCATAGGTTTGTTGACCAGGGAATTGCGCGCACCTTCGCCGATATCTCGCCAATTGAGGGGCACGGAAAGGACGGACTCCTCTTGGAACTAATCGATCCTTACTTGGGAGAACCGAGGAACACAGAGGCGGAATGCAAGGATAAGGACCTCACGTACTCGAAGCCGCTGCGGGTGACTGCGCGACTCTCGCAGGAGGGGAACGTCATTCAGGAGACGGAGCTGTACATCGGTGACTTCCCGATGATGACAAGCAGAGGAACGCTGATCATCAATGGGTCGGAGAACGCACTGGTGAACGAGCTCACTCGCTCTCCTGGGGTCTACTTCACCGTAGAAGATAAGGACAAGTACAAGGGACACATCCTTCCCGAGTTGGGGGCATGGCTGGAGATCATTCTTGACACCAAGAGGGGAAATCTGCACGCCAACATCGATCGCAAGGGGAAAGTCTTGGCGACCGTCCTCCTCAAAGCATTGGGGTTCGACGAGAAGCGCATCCGCTCCTACTATAGCTTCGAAGTCTCACCCGTCACTGCAGAGACACTTGCTCCACACGTTGGCAGGCGCGCCGCCGTTCCCGTGCAGGTGGGCGATCAACTCCTTCTCGCTGGTGGAGAGCAGATGCAAGAAGAGCATGTCGAGCGATTGGCCGCTGCCGGGCTGGCCTCGATCAAGTTCGTCAATCCTTACATCCAGAAGACACTTGAGAACGATCAGATAGACACCCAGGAGGACGCGCTGCGCGCCGTGTATCGTCGCCTGCGGCCATCCGACCGCGCTTCGTTTGCTCAGATGGGAGAATACCTGGAGAACCTGTATTTTCATCCGGCGAGCTATCACCTCTCCACGGTGGGGCGGTTCAAGGTGAACCGAAAGCTGGGGATCGAGCTGCAGCAGAAAGCGCTCTACTTGGCTGACATCGTGCGTACGATCAGGTACCTCCTTCAGGTTCCGGGAAATCCCGTGTTGATAGATGAGAAGGACCACCTGGCGAACAAACGGGTAAAACTTCCCGGCGAACTGGCAGAGAACGCGCTGCGTACAGGCCTTGTCCGCATGGCACGTATCGCGCGCGACAAACTCTCCAAGTACGCACTCGATGAGAAGGACACAATCCGGCGGATCATCTCCACGCGTACGGTACAGGGAGCGATCAATCAGCTCTTCTACACCGGGCGTTTCTCGCAGTTCCTCGAACAGACGAATCCGCTCACCGAGATCACCCACAAGCGGCGCATGAGCGCCCTCGGTGGGGGGCTCACCAAGCGACGGGCGAAGATCGAGGTGCGCGATGTACACGCCTCTCACTACTCCCGTATCTGCCCAATCGAGACGCCGGAAGGCCAGAACATCGGTCTGATCACATCGCTTGCTTGCTACGCCAAAGTGAACGAACACGGCTTCCTCGTCGCTCCCTATCGCAAGGTGGTGAAAGGGAAGGCGACCGATAAGATCGTCTATTTGATGGCCGACGAAGAGGAGGAGTACAAGATTGCACCGGCGACCACCGCGATCGGCAAGGGCGGCCGTCTCATTGGTGAGAGGGTCGAGGTACGTACTGGACACGAGGACATGTACCTCGCGTCCCCGGAAGAGGTTGATTTCGTCGGGATATCGCCCAAGGCACTCGTTGGTGTATCCGCGGCGTTAATTCCATTTCTTGAACATGATGACTCCAACCGCGCCCTGATGGGCGCTAACATGCAACGCCAGGCGGTCCCGCTCCTGCATCCGGATGCACCGTATGTAGGAACAGGCCTCGAACGGCAGGCGGCGATGGACTCCGGAATGCTCCTCCTTGCTGACGAGGCCGGCACTGTGAAGGAAGTTGACGCGCGTCATATCGTTGTGCAGAAGGGTCGTAAGAGGCACGAGTACACGTTGATGAGCTTCGAGCGCTCAAACCAAGACACCGTCCTCTACCATCGTCCCGTGGTCAATGAGGGAGACAAGGTGAAGAAGGGAGACCTTCTTGCCGACGGTCCGTCGAGCGATCACGGCGAGCTTGCCCTGGGGCGGAACCTTCTTGTGGGGATCCTTCCGTTTGAGGGGTACAACTACGAAGATGCAATTGTCATCAGCGAGCGTATCGTGCGTGAGGATCTGCTTGATTCGCTACACATCGAGGAATTTGAAGTGAAGGCAGAGGAGACGAAGCTCGGGCCGGAAGAGATTACCGCCGACATCCCGAACATCTCCAAGGAAGACCTGAAAAATCTCGATGAGAACGGTGTTGTTCGCGTGGGCACGGTCGTGCGCACCGGCGACATCCTCGTGGGAAAGATTACCCCCAAGGGCGAGTCCGAGCCGACTCCGGAGGAAAAGATCTTCCGTTCGATATTCGGCGAACGCGCGCGGAACGTGAAGAACACGTCCCTGCGCATGGTTCCGGTCTCCGGCACGGCGAAGGTGATCCGCGTGAAAAGGTTCTCTCGCGATCAGGGAGACGAACTCGACGCCGGTGTGAACGAGCTAGTGAAGGTGTTCGTTGCTCAGCGCAAGAAGATCTCCGTGGGAGACAAACTCGCCGGTCGCCACGGGAACAAGGGATGTATTTCGACTATTCGTCCGGTGGAGGACATGCCGTTTCTCCCCGATGGAACGCCGCTCGACATTGTGCTTAACCCAATGGGAGTCCCTTCGCGCATGAACCTCGGGCAGGTTCTCGAGGCGAACCTCGGCTGGCTTGCTCAGCTAAAGGGCGAATACGTGGCGACACCCGTCTTCGACGGTGCGCAGGAAGACGAGATCCTGGATGAGCTGCACGACGTACGCGAGAAGGCGGGGCTGGGCGAGGGGGACAACTACGATGGTAAGATCGTCGTGCGCGATGGCCGCACCGGCCACCCGATCGACCGACCGATTACCGTCGGTGTGATGTACATCCTCAAGCTGGAGCACATCGCCGACGAGAAGATCCACGCGCGCTCCACCGGGCCGTACGCCCTGATCACCCAGCAGCCCCTCGGGGGAAAGGCACAGTTCGGTGGACAACGACTGGGAGAGATGGAGGTGTGGGCGCTCGAAGCCTACGGTGCCTCCGCGCTGCTGCAGGAGATGCTCACGGTCAAGTCCGACGATACCCGCGGGCGCATCCAGCTGTACAAAGCGATTCTGAAGGGTGAGGAATTCCCGAAACCGGGACTGCCGGAGTCATTCCGTGTCCTGGTACGTGAGCTGCGCAGCCTTGGCCTCAATCCACGCATATTCGATAAGATCGGAAGAGCACACGTCTGAACTCCAGTCACACTGATATATCTCGTATGCCGTCTTCTGCTTGAAAAAAAAAAATAAATAAAAACAACAAGTTAATAATTTTATTGGTTGTACATTCCTGATCAT
>CAJVYM010000050.1 GCA_913009415.1 uncultured bacterium | reverse complement strand
CTACAATCTCGTTGAACTTGGCCCTCGTGGCACGGGTAAGTCGTATGCCTATCAGGAAATCAGCCCTTACGCCATTCTGCTGACCGGACCGACAACCGTCCCCAACTTGTTCTACAACATGCATACAGGAAAGATGGGTCTCGTAGGGTTGTGGGATGCCATCGCATTCGATGAGGTAGCCGATCTGCAGAAGATGAAGAAGGAAGTTGTAACAACCCTCAAGACCTACTGCGAATCAGGAACATTCGCCCGTGGTAAGGACGCACTTACTGGGCATGCATCGATCGCCATGTTCGGCAACACTAATCAGCCGGTTGAGGTGATGGTTCGTTCGTCCCATCTCTTCATGCCCCTTCCTGATGTCATTCGTGAGGATTGGGCGTTCCTCGATCGTATTCACTTCTACATTCCAGGGTGGGAGCTGCCAAAGATGCGGATTGAGTACTTCACTGATCACTACGGATTTGTAGTGAATTACCTGGCCGAAGCACTGCGTGAGCTGCGCCGCCATAACTTCACCGAAATCATCGATCGTCATTTTGCGTTGGGCTCGCATTTGAACGCCCGTGACGTGAAGGCAGTGCGAAAGACGGTATCAGGTTTGACCAAGTTGTTGTACCCTCATGGGGAGTTCTCTAAGGAAGAACTGGCTGAGATCGTTGAAGTCGCCCTGGAAGGCCGCCGCCGCGTCAAAGAACAATTGAAGAGAATGGGGTCATTTGAGTATTACCAGACTTCTTTTTCATACATCGACAATGAGACACGAGAAGAGAGATACGTCGGTGTTCCCGAGCAGGGCGGACGCGACACAATCTCAGCCGCTCCACTCGCCCCAGGATCTGTCTATACCGCATCGGTTGATGCTCAAGGGAAGGTCGGTCTCTATCGCATAGAAGTTGGCTGCGCGACTGGTACCGGTAAACTCCGAATTACAGGCGGTATCGAGGGTGCAATGAAAGAGTCAATTCAGCGCGCGTTTGCCTACATCCAGGGCCATAAAGTAGAGATGGGAAGCGGACACGCTGTCGATACAACAGATTTCAATGTCGAAGCAATCGATCTGTTGGGTAATCACGTTCCTTGTGAAGCAGGGATCGCCCTGGTTGTCGCAATCTACTCGGCTATCAAGAAACATTCTCCCCTCGCTGCTCTTGTAATCATGGGAGACCTGAGCATTCAGGGAAACATAAAATCGGTGCATTCCCTTGCAGAACCGCTTCAAATCGCCATGGACAACGGTGCCCGACGGGCTCTTATACCTTTAGAGAATAAACGGAATTTCATTGAGGTATCGGATGATGTTATCGAACGAGTTGATCCGATCTTCTTCTCCGATCCGATGACAGCTGCAATGAAGGCTTTGGCTCTTACATAGAGTAACACACACTATCGAGAAGCTTGACTTTGCGCCCGATTCTCCATTTAATGGTGGTACAGATACTAACACGAAAAGGGATTGATCGATATATGGCTGATACGGCTTACGAGATTCGCAGGATGACCGGTGATGATGCGGAGGCGGTAGTGGAACTATCACAGCTCTTTGAGCCAGTCTCTACGACACTGTGGCGGGGACTGGATGCCAAGGAGGGCGCCGATTGGGTGCGCGAGCGGCTGAATCTGCCAGAGTGGGCAGGATTCGTCGCCGAGGTTGAACACGATCTTATTGGACTTGCCATCTGTAAGGACATGAATGATGACACGCACGGGTTTGTCTTCCCGCAGGCAAACGAGACGGTGCACCTTCTCTATCTAGCAGTGGATGAGGCCTTCCGCGGACAGGGCGTTGCACGCGCGCTCCTTTCCGAGTGCGAAAAGCTAGCGCGCGATTGGGGACGCAGTGAGTTGCTCCTCGATGTCGCGAGCGATAACCCAGCGCTGCGCATCTACGAACGATTCGGGTTCGAAGAGCTCGGCTCGCTCATCTTTATGCGAAAGTCTCTTTGATCTTCTCTACTCAGGTACCGGAACCGTTATCGTCTGGCTGACAGGATCAGACATCGCACCTTTTGAATCGACGACAACAAGTTCTACTTTGGAAGGAGTCGTCTCAACCGGATACTTCACCGTGAGAATTGAATTACTCACCGTCATTGTCGTGCCTTGTGGAGCGATGACCGTTACCCCGTCTTCCTCCAATGCCCACATGTAGCTCACGATGTCATCTCCGTCCGGGTCGGTCGATCCTGACGCGTCAAGGATGACGACGAGCTGATCGTTTGGATTGCTTAAATCAACACCACGCGAAACGGTGAACGACGCCACCGGCGGGTGATTGGGAAAGAGAAAACAACCACCAACGCCGGCAACAGCAAACAAGAGGACACCAAGGGCCACCAAACGCCATCTGTTCATGAAACCACCTCCGCTTACCACAATACCAGAAACCGTGCCCGCAATGCTAGCCCTGCACCGCGTTGCGCAGAACGCGCGCGACGAGCTCGCCGATCACCTCACGCCGATAGTCAGCGCTGGCGCGCACGTCATCGATCGGCGATACGGCGTTCGTAGCAGCACCCTTCGCCTCCTCGATCAACGATTGAGTGACCGCCTTGCCTGTGAGTTCACTCTCCAATTCTCGCAGTCTGATCGGGCGAGGGGCGACTGAACCGACAGCAAGCCTGATCTCATCGATCTTAGCATCCTTCATGCTGACCAGCGCTCCAAGCGAGGCGATGGCGATAATCATCGCCTTGCGTCGCCCCACCTTGTGAAAGAACGGCTTGAACGCAATCTGAGAAAGGGGAATCGAGACGCTGCGGACGAATTCATCGCTCGTTAGTGCCGTCTTTCCCGGCGAGACGAGAAAGTCCTCGATTCCAATCACTCGATCGCCACGTACGCCAGAAATGTTCACCTCCGCCTGATAGAGCAAGAGCGGGATGGCGCTATCTGCAGCAGGGGATGCGTTTACCAGGTTTCCCCCTAGCGTCGCGCGGTTCCTGATCTGCGTCGATCCGAGGGTACGTAGTACCGTCTCCAGCAACGGAAGTTTCCCTGCAATCACTGGGTCGGCTATGATCTCAGTCACCGTCGTCGCAGCGCCGATCGTAACACGATCATCCTTTTCTTCAATACCGCGCAGATTTTCAGTATCCGAGATGTCGAGGAGCACCTGGGGATCGATCGCTCCAGAACGCATCTTGACAACGAGGTCCGTTCCCCCGCACAGGATGCGCGCACCCGGCTCCTCGATCCGTTCGAGGAGCTCCTGCACCGTCTTGATTTTCACGTAGTGACGCATATTCACCCTCCAATGATGTCCTCGGGCCGATCGATGTCGATCGTCGCCCCGGCATCGTCCACTTCGACCAACTCAAGATCGCCCATATATTGAGCTATGTACAGCCGTGCGCCGACCTCACCGGCAAGCGTTGACAGGAGACCCGCACGGCAGTCAGCTCGCAGGTAGACCGGGAAACCTCGCACTCCCTTGTAAATAGGTGCGACGATTCGCGCCCCTTCTCGTGCTCTGTCAATGATCGCTTTTACGGTATCCTCTCTCACGTAGGGCATGTCGGCATGAGCGATGAGAAAACCGATCGCGCTTTCCGATACGAGGCTCACTCCAAGGGCGAGCGAGCTTGCCATTCCGCTCTCGTAGTCACCATTCACTGCTACGACGCAGTCATTGAGATCGATATTCTTCTGTATCTCTTCTGCCTTGTAGCCCAAGATCACGATGACCCGCTCTATTCCCGCGTCACGCAAGGTATCGACCACCCGAGCTAGGGCCGGTCGGCCATCGATCTCGATGAGCGGCTTAATCGCACCCATCCGCTCGCCCTTTCCGGCAGCCAGAACGATCGCCTCAACTGTGGTTTTCGTGATCATGGGGTGGCTCCACTTGATACTCGCTCAACGTCGGAGGTAACCTCCGACGCTACAAACAGCGTGTCTTCCGTAGCGTGGCAGCTTGCCTGCCACGTTGGCTCCGACGCTACGCAGGCATCAATGTAGCGTCGTACCTTGTGTGCGACGTTCCCCTTCGCGCGGGGCATGTTCAATTTCTCTCCTGTCGCATCAGTTCCGCCGCGTAGTGCACTGCCTCCAGGATCTTCACGTATCCGGTGCAACGGCAGAGGTTCCCTTCCAACGCAGCGAGGATCTCCTCGTCGCTCGGGTCGGGGTTCACACTGAGAAGCGCGTAGGTGGACATGATGAACCCCGGTGTGCAGAACCCACATTGCACCGCGCCCTTCTCCACGAACGCTCTCTGAATCGGGTGTAGCTCCTCTCCAGGCGCCAGCCCCTCAACGGTCAACACGTCTTTCCCATCCACCTGTGGGGCGAGGACGAGGCAGGAGGTGACCGCCTTTCCATCGATGAGAACCGTGCACGCCCCGCACTCCCCTTCTCCGCATCCTTCCTTGGTGCCGGTCAGCTGCAGATCGTCGCGGATGAGATCGAGGAGGCGCTCGTCGTCACGGACATCCTGTTCCACAGCGCGTCCGTTCACTGTGAACCTGATCTTCATAGGTGTTCCTTTACCGCAGAAAGTGCCGGCTCAATTTCGATCGCCGTCCCGGCAACGCGCCGCGCTGTGACGATGTCCTTGAGTCCGTTTCCGGTGACCATCACCGCCGCTCTCTTCCCCGCAATCTTCCCCTCTGCGGCCATCTTCAGCATCCCGGCGAACGGAGCAGCCCCGGCTGGCTCGGGGAAGACCCCCGTTCTTCTGGCCATCGTCGCAATTGCCGCCATGATCTGTTCATCGCTCACGGTGATGAAATCACCTCCGTTTGCGTGCACGTATTTCACCGCCTTCACGATGTCGCGCGGCTTGCCGACGCAGATGCTGTCGGCCACGGTCTCGGCCTCGATGTCGTGAATCTCAACATTCTTTCCATCGTACTTAGCATACGACGCGGCGATCGGCGCTGAGCCCTCCGCCTGCACCCCGATCACCCGCGGGAGGCGATCGATTATCCCAAGTTTTCGCAGCTCGTAGAACCCCTTGCAGATCCCGCTCACCACGGAACCGTCGCCGACTCCGACGAAGACGACATCTGGAGGATCCCAGGCGAGCTGTTCGGCAAGCTCCAGTGCGCCCGTCTTCTTCCCCTCAACGAGGTAGGGGTTCACCGCTGCGGAACGGTTGTACCAGCCGAACTCCGCCGCCGCCTCGGCAGCGAGGTCGTAGGCGACATCGTACGATCCATTGACCAGGAATACCTTCGCCCCGTAGATGAGAAGCTGCGTCACCTTCGCCTCCGGAGCGGTACGCGGGACGAAGATCATCGTCTTAAGGTCGGTCGCTGCGGAAAAACCAGCAAGGGAGCTCGCGGCATTACCCGTAGAGGCGGCGGTGACGACGCGTTTCTTCTTCTCCTGTGCCTTGATAACGACAACCGAGCTGGCGCGATCCTTGTACGACGCCGTCGGGTTCTGCCCGTCGTCCTTGATGTACAGGGCCTTCAGTCCGAGCTCGTGCGCGTAGTCATCGAACGAGTAGAGCGGTGTGTACCCAACGCGCAGCGGCTGAACGAACCTGCGACCCTCGATCGGTAGCAGCGGAAGGTAGCGCCACATCGTGTGCTCCGTGTCGCGCGAGAGCGTCTCCTTGTTGAAGATCTTAGCGACCCGCTCGTAGTCGTAGATGACCTCAAGCGTTCCCCGTCGCGGTCCGCAATCCGGACACGTGTACTCGATCTCGTTTGGGGCGTACTCCCGCCCACATGTTATGCAACGTAGCGTCTTTACCTCTCCCATATTCTAATCCTCTCCTTCCTTTAGTCCTCGAGCCTGTTAAGTAAACCTTCTCTACTGCTCGTCTTCAAGCCTAGACAGTCGTTTCAAGCATTTTACCACAGACGAATGAGAGATCGGAAGATTAAATGATCAGGAGGTCAAATCACTCAATCGCTCGCTCAAATCATTTAACCTCACTGCCTCTTTGTCGTTTCAACTGAGCAACTAGAGACAAAGGGTCAAGCGCCAAGACTCTTGCAGAGCCGACTGTTTCACCACGAAGAACACGAAGAACACGAAGGAGTCAAAGAACAAAGCGCTTGATTCCATTCTTGAGTTTCGTGACATTGAAGTTGATCAGGAGCCCGATCTTCACCCCTGCTAGCCGCATATAGGTCAGCAACTGCGCTTCGTGGATGCCGTTGGGAATGTATTCCCTTCATCTGCTCGACGCTCTCCAATTCAATGATCAGCTTGTCTTCTACCAGTACGTCCACCCGGTAGCCGCAGTCGAGACGTGCGCCTTTGTACTTCACTGGCAGTGGATGTTGGAGCTCAAAACGAATCCCATTCAGCTTGAGCTCGTGTGCAAGGCACTGCTCATACGCCGACTCCAATAACCCTGGCCCCAGTTCTCGGTGCACCTCAAGCGCACAGCTAATTACCCGATTCGACAGTTCATCAAATTCCATTCTTCGTGTCCTTCGTGCTCTTCGTGGTGAATTCTCTTTAGCATCCGTCTCCGGGAGCTCAACGTTAAGTTGCCCCCTCAAAATGATAAGGAACCAACCTTACTCTACCAAGAACGGGAGCGATCCCTGGATCCCACGCAGGATCACGCTCATCGTTGCCACGTGCGTAAGCGATAGCTTGCCGTCGAATTTCTTTTTCAGATGCATGCCTTCAATTTCCAGTTGTTGTGAGAGCGTGATCTCTACGTGTTCGTCCTCATACTGCATCCTCTCGCCAATAATCCTCAGTTGCACCTCGGTGCCGTTGCGACGAGACCTGATGCAGTTATTCTCGATCTTGAAGGCATTCTCTTCCTCCTGCTCGAAATCCTCTTCATCGAGGAACAAGCGCGGCTTGTCCAGGTATGGGTTCCCGTCGTGCACGCAGAAGGTCGCACAGACTCCACACTTGTTGCAGAAGTCATCGACATGCAATACCTGTCTGTCCTGTTTGATGGAGAATTTTTCCTCCCCCACCATCTGTAGGTTGCCATCGCGGCAACTCAGAACCGGAAGCTCCGTCTCAAACGGCGAGATGTGATAGGTGTAGTTCGCGCGATTCGGGCAGACATCGACGCACTTATCACACACAGTCGAACACTGCAGACAGCGCGATGCCTCGGCGCGGGCCTCCTCCTCGGTGAACGCTTTCTCTACCAGGTCGAACCCTGATCGCTCGGCAAGAGGGAGTACTGAGGCGTGCACCTGCGGCACGACGCGCGCCCGCGTGTGCTTAACCTCGATGATTTCCTCTTCGGATAACTCAGGATGCTGAACGTCTAGCTGTTTGTAATCGATCCCCAACTTCAGGCAGATCGCCCTTGCCGCGCGGCGACCGTCGGCTGCTCCCTGGATGATCGTAGCCGGGCCGCGCGTCGCATCACCTCCGGCGTAGACGCAGGCTACACCGGTGTCCCCCGTCCCTTCTTCTGCGACGATCCGCCCCTTGTTGGTGATGGAGATCTCGCTTCCGTCTAGAAACGACAGCTCGGGGCGTTGACCGATGGCGATGATCATCGTGTCCGCGGGGATATCGATCTCACTTCCCTCGATCGGGACCGGACGACGCCTGCCATCGGGGCCCGGTTCTCCGAGCTCGTTGCGCACGCACTCGATGGCGACGATCTTCCCGCCCTCGCGGATCACCCGCACCGGGCTGAGTAGCTCTTCGATCCTGTTTCCTTCGGCGATGAGGTCTTCGATCTCCTCTGTATCAGCGGGCATCTCTGCGCGCGTGCGGCGGTAGATCACCGTCGTCGGCAGGCCCGCCACGCGGGCTGCAGTCCGCGCCGCGTCCATCGCCGTGTTCCCGCCGCCGATGACGACGATCTCCTTCCCAAAGTCGACCTGCTCTCCGCGCCGCACGCGCGCCAGCATATCGAGCGCGGTGAACGTCCCTTCCCCCTCGAACCCATCGATAGCCAGTGTTGCGTCGCGCTGGAAGCCACTCCCAACGTAAACGGCCGAGAAACCCTGTCTGAGGAGGCTTTCCGGAGAGGCCTCGATCGGGTGGTGGGTCTCGATCTTCACGCCCAGCCCCTTTATCCGCTCGACATCCTCATCGATGATCGATTGCGGAAGGCGAAACTCCGGAGCGATCGCCGGCATCCCGCCGACCGTGCCCTTGGCTTCAAAGATCGTCACATCGACCCCGTTCAACGCCAAGGACAAAGCCGCGGACAGGCCGGAGGGGCCGCTTCCGATCACCGCCACCTTACGGTCGGCCTTACCGAGCGGAGCGATCGTCGCGTGGCCATTCTCAACGGCGAATCGCTTCAGGGCGCGGATCGCCACAGACTCATCGTAGTTATTACGCGTACACTTTGTCTGACAGACGTGCGTGCAGATGTAGCCAGTGATCCCGGGAAGGGGATTTCTGGCGAGGATCACCGCCAGGGCTTTGCCGTACTCGCCGCGGGCAATCAGCCACGCGTAGTCGGGGACGTCCTGCTTCACCGGGCAGGTCTCCCTACATGGTGCGGTGATGCAATCGAACATCGGTAGTGTCGAACTGAGCTTGGGCAGGCCGTACGGGTTGTACTCCTTCTTGTAGCGACGGTCCTTGCGCGCATCCGATGCCGCGTGCGCAAGGTTCGCCATCTTATCTCTCGCCAGATCGGCGAGGCTAGTCGCTCCCCGTTCTTCCATCGCGGATTCTATGTTCTCCACGAACTGCAGCAGTCGCGAGTACCCGCCGGGCTTGAGCAGCTCAGACGCGCAGGTGACAGGAAGAGCGCCGGAAGAGAGGATATCCACCACGTTCAGCGCGTCCGCGCCGCCGGCGTAGGAGACATTCAGGTCGCCATCGAACTGACGCATCATCTTGTCAAACAGGGCCATTGTGATCGGGTACAGGGCGCGACCGGACATGTACATCTCCTCGCCGGGGAGAACATCGCGGTGATTGGACATGGCCAGGGTGTTGCTCAGCTTCACCCCGAAGAACAGGTCGTGCCTCGCCGCTGTCTCCTTCATATCGCTGATCAGCTGCACCGCCCGCTCGTACTGTAGATCATTATCGAACACCTTATCTGGGATGTTTATATCTGAGTACCCGAGTTCATCGTGCAGGATGTGCAGGACCTCATCCTTGCCGAGCAGGGTCGGATTAAGCTTAACGATCGTGTGCAGGCCGCGCTCCTCGATCAGGTAGCGGGCGATCTGCTCGATCTCGTCGGGGGGGCAACCGTGCATCGTGGATAGGGTAACGCTATTTGTCAGGCGAGTCGGAATGTCGATGTCTGAAAACTCCGGCCACCTCTCGGCGAGCGTCTCTTTGATCTTCGCGATCTGCTCACTGGCATCGATCATCGTGTCCATGAACTTGAGCATCCGAGGTTTCTTTATCCCCTCCAGGTTGTAACCCACACTCATATTGAAGATCGTCCCGAACGGTACCTCATTCTCGAATCCGAGGACGCGGCGGAGGATGTGGATCACCGCCCAGGCGTTGATGTACTCGTTCACCGATTCCTCGAGCTTCAGCTCCTGCGACCACTCGACGTTGTACCCCTCGTCCGCCACGTCGATGCACGGGCGGGGGATCGTCAACTCATCCATGATCTGCACGGTCTTGATCTCCATGAACCGTCCGCCGGAGAGCCAGGCGGAGATGATGTTCCGTGCCAGCTGTGTATGTGGTCCGGCGGCCGGTCCGACAGGGGTGGCAAGGTGGTGCCCGAACATCTCGGTCGCGTACGGGCTCCCCTTTTTCGGTACGTAGAACAGGGAGCGATGAATCCCGAAGATGCTCTCGTTGTGCTCGTACTCCTGCAGGATTGAACTCAACAGCTCGGCGAACGATTGAACCCTCAATTTATCGGACATCTTTATCTCTCCCCCCCTTTATGCGATTCGTGCCCACAGTGCTGCGGCTACCTCGCGCGCCTGTGCGTATGTCCTCTCCTCGTCGATCTTTGTGAAGTGACCAGAGCCAATCACCGGTCTCCCGTTAATGATCAAATCGGACACATGCATGTCGTGCACGGCGATACCGAACAGCAGGTGCCCAAGGACGTTTCCCGCGTCGATCGGCGTCGGCGGGTTGTAGTCGAACAGGGCGATGTCTGCACTGTATCCGGGAGCGATCCGGCCAAGTTGTGCACCAAGCAGGAGTGAAGCGATCTGTGGGTTGTTATCGAACAGGATCTTCTGCATGTCCCCAAACCCGGCAGCGAGCGAGTCACCGTTCGACACCTTCTGAAGAATCCCGGCGGTGAACAGCTCGCTTAGCATGTTCTCACCAAGGCCGTCGGTCCCCAGGCCGACCGTGATCCCACGCTTGAGGAACCCTGCTATATCGAACACCCCAACAGCGTTGTTCATGTTCGATCGCGGGTTGTGCACCACGATCGCTCCGCTATCGGCGACCAGATCCTTCTCCGCCTCATCGATGTGCAGGCAGTGAGCGAGGATCGATCGATTACGCAGCAAGTCGAACTTGTCTAGGCGCTCCACGATCCGCAGCCCGTGTTCTGCTTGGCACTGTTCCTCGTCCTCCGGACCTTCTGCCACATGAATGTGCACACCAGCACCGTCGGGGATGGATTCTGATACCTTGGCAAGGCTGTCATCGGAAAGGGTGAACGAAGCGTGCAGGCCGAAGAGAGCCGTGCTCATAGAATCGCTAGGATCGTCAGTTGAGAGGAAATCCAGGTTCTCCTCGATCCCCTCATCGCGGATCCCCATTCCATCGCGATCGGAGAGCTCGTAGCAGAACGCCCCGCGCAGGCCGACATCGGTGTTCACCGCGCCCTTAACCGCTGCAAGACTCCCTGTGATGGCATGTGGACTGGCATGGTGATCGATCAAGGTAGCAACCCCGCAGCGGGCCGCCTCCATCGCTCCGACGAGAGCGCTCATGCGCACCGAAGCTGGGTCGAGCGCCTTGTCCAACCGCCACCACAGCTGTTCCAGAATCTGGGTGAACGTGCTCGGCGAGTAATTGGGCAGAGCCATCCCGCGGGCAAGACTACTGTACAGGTGCGTGTGCGCGTTGACTAACCCAGGAATCGCCAGCTTACCATGCCCAGCGATCTTCTCCGCATCCGCTGGTATCTCGTATGTATCGCGTTCAGCACCGGTGAGCACCGCTTCAATCTTCCCGCCGTCGATGACGATCGTTCCCTTATCGTGAAATGAGCCGGATCCGTCCCAAACTCTCGCCCCATCGATCACCAGTTTCATCCGTCCTCCTCCTCCTCCTCTGGTGGCATCATCAGGCACAGCGCCGCGGCAGATGCGGCTTGCCTTGACCTGTCTGACAATATAGCAGATCTGGCAATCCCGTACAACTGTTTTTCGCTTGCCCGTAGCGTAGACTTGCCGGAACGACGCGCCTGCTGTATCGTCACTTCAGGAGGAGCCAGATGGAGAAGGAAGAGCTGCGAAAGCTTGTCTTTGATGTGCTGCGTCGCGATCCCCAGACGCACCTGAACGCGGTCGAGTATCAGGTGCGCAGCTTGGCGGAAGAGTACGACCGGCACGATGCCCTGAAGATCCACGAGATCATCTGGGACCTCCTCGTACAGGGCGTCCTCGCTCCCGGTAAGAACTCGCTCAACCTCAACCTCCCCTTCTTTCACGTCACCGACTACGGCGAGGAGTGCCTGGAGTCGGGGGAGATCATCCTGCATGACTACGATCGCTACATGCATGACCTGGAAGCAGGCATTGATGAACCACTCGACCATGTCGTCCGTACGTACGTTCACGCCGCGCAGAAGGGATTCCTCTCCGGCAACTACTTGGCAACGATGTGCCTCCTCGCCAATGCCGGGGAGAGGTGCATCGACATGATCGTGGAGGTGCACGGAGGGAATGATGCAGCAAGTGAAAACTCCTACCAAGCCAAGCTAGTGAAGATTCGCGGCATCCTTCCTTCGCTCCGGCTGCCTCCTCAGCTCCGCGAGGAGATTGAGCTTCACCTGCAGGGCCTAGAGAACCTGATCGATCACACACGCGATAGGAACGGCCGAGTACGTGCGGTGAGCATCGCTCACCGCAGCGCGCAAGGGGCGCTGTTAGTCTTTCCTCAATACGTACGCAGCGCCTATCGCCTAATCGCCGAGATCAGAGATCGTAGTAGAGCGTGAACTCGTGCGGGTGCGGGCGCAGCGCCACTCTTTTGTGGTTCTTCCTGAATTCCTGGTCTCCTTCGCGTCAATAGTGGGCAAGCAATTGCACGCTGCTCTTGATTTCTGCTCGCCTAACTGTACACTTAGAAGGTCAATTCAAGGAGGGGTCGAGGTGTTTAAGAGAACCATTCCCATTACTCAGGCGCGTCACGAACTCAGCCGTCTTCCAGAGGAGTTTGCCGCCGACAACACATCCGATGCGATCGCAATTACCCGCCGCGGAAAGCCGGTCCTGGCTGTCTTGCCATGGGATCTCTACGACAGCCTCGTAGAAACCCTGGAAATCCTCGGCGATGAGGATCTCATGGCGGCTCTACGGCAGAGCATCAAGGAGATGGAGCGCGAAGAGCTTATCTCGTGGGATGAGGTAAGAAGCATTTCTTAGCTGATAATGCCTTCCTATCAAGTATTTCTTACACCGCAAGCACGGCTTATGCTTCACGCGATCACCGATAGACGAATCCGCAACATGATTGCTCGCCGTATCGATGGGCTAACAAAGGAGCCGGCAAAGAAAGGCAAGGCGCTAGTCGCCGAGTTGATTGGCTTTCGCAGCCTGCGTGTTGCCAGATACCGTGTGCTCTACAAGGTAGAGGAGGGAAGGGTGATCATTGTCGCGGTAGGAATTCGGCGAGAGGGCGATACAAAGGACATCTACGCCCGCGCGAAAAAAATACTCAAACTGAAATTAATTGAGATTCCTATTGATAGGCAGGAAGAAGCATAGGAGAGCGACATCCACGGTAATCCCGATGATCCTTACGTAGGGCATGGTCTCCGACAGGGATTGCACAGCCCCTCTTGGATCGAGGTCTTGGGCAACAGTGCAGATGTGAATTAAGACAGCTCGAAGCCTCGAGTCTCCCAGAGTATTCGGATGGGCACGGTGCAGAAATCCTACGCTCATCTCCCCCCAGTCTGCATTGGCTTGACTTCGAGGGAGGGAAAAAACTATCATGCATAATGAGATGCCCACAGTGGCCGTATGGTTTGCGACAAGCGGGTAGGACTGCTTGGCGTATGCCCGTAAAGTCCAATCTCTATGGATGCTGCACTTGTCAAAGGGTGTGAAATGGACTATGTCTTGACTGAACACGCGCAGGATGCGTTGGCGAAACGAGGGATTCTAATCGACTGGATGGATCGTGTACTGATGACACCTGAGTTGATTGAAACGGATTTAATGGATCCTGACTTAGAACATCGGCTTGCACGCATTGCTGAATTCGAAAACCGCGTGTTGCGAGTCGTGGTTAATGTTAAAGTGACTCCACTGAGAGTTGTGACCGTATTCTTTGATCGAAGGAGGATGAACCTATGAAACTGAAAGTGGATCAACAGGCCGATGCTCTCTATCTTGCCTTGGGCGAGGCGCCCGCGAGTCGTTCTGAGGAAGTATCACCCGGAATCATCGTGGATTACGACGAGCAAGATCGGGTTGTGGGTATCGAGATGCTCTATCTCTCGAAAAGAGCGCCAGAAACTGACATACACCGGTTGCTGTTCGAAGCGGTCCCGCAAGCAAGCTGAAAGGCTAAGCGACAACTACCATGGCGTGGATCTTCGAACTGGTTCAGGGGCGCGGGGAAGAGAGGGGGACACGGAGAAGGGGAGACGCGGGGACGCGGAGAGAGGAGAAAGGGAGGCGCGGGAGGATTATGATGCCGGAGTGGAACGGTATCGAACGGCGCTTAGAGCGACTGAAAGGATGCTTGCTCAAACTAGAGCCGCTCAAGCCCAAGACAAGTGACGAGTTTGCTTCCGATCCCTACCTCGACCAAGAATGAAGGTGTCACACGATTCATATGCAAGCAGGAAGATGAACCCACCAATTGCTCGAAACGCCTTCATGAGAGGGTGCAATCTTAAGAACTGATGTTCCACACCGTGAATTCTGTTTTGGCAGCACAATCCGAGAGGCACTTGACGAACGCATACCATATGTATACGATTAGATACCTTTTGTATACGGAGGAAAGATGCTCGAACAGCTCTTCGGTTCCGAGGCACGAGTACGGGTGTTGTCTCTGTTCCTGACGCATCCTGACCGCGAATTCTACGGACGGGAAGTCGGACGCCTTACCGGATTGCTTCCACGAGCGGTCCATCGCGAACTGGAACGCCTGACGGGCATCGGGATTCTCCAGCGTGAGCAACGAGGTAACCGGGTGTACGTTTGCGTCAATCGGGCGAATTCGATCGTTCCGGAGCTCCGCGCCATCTTTCTCAAGACCGTCGCCGTTGGAGACAGGATCCGCAACGCTCTGGCAGAAGCCGATGGCATCGTCGTCGCGTTCATCTACGGCTCCGTGGCCGCAAACACGGACACCGAAGAGAGTGACATCGACCTCTTCATTGTTGGCGGCGCGAGACTGAGCGCGTTGACTCCGGTCCTGGCGGAGCTGGAGCGATCGCTCGGCCGTGAAATCAACGTCTCGGTCTTTTCGGCGAACGAGGTAGCCCGGAGAGCGGGGGAGCACGACCCGTTTATGGACTCAGTGCTCGCCCGACGCAAGATCTTCCTCATTGGCACGGAGAAGGAATTGGGGAGGATCCTGGCATGAGTAACGCCACGCGCCCGACTGTACCCTCTTCTACCGAGATCAATCGGCTCCTCGCCATCGCGGAGCGCGACCTCGGGCAGGCACAGATGGGTAACCTTCATCCGGACACGAGGTTCTCGCTTGCTTACAATGCCGCACTGCAGTTAGCTACGGCCATCCTCCGCCTCCACGGGCTTCGCATCCGCAAGGTGGGCTTCCATCAACACACGTTCGCGGAGTTGCGAACGCGACTTCCGGCCGAGATACAAGCTTTCAGTGACTACTTTGACCGCGCGCGCCGCAAGCGGAATGCCGCCTTCTATGACCAGGTCAACGTCGTCAGCGAGGGTGAGGTTAACGACCTGATCCACCAGGTTGAGACCTTCCAGGCGTGGGTCACAAGTGAGGCAAAGCGGAGGAAGCCCAGCTTGACCTGAGTCTTGCAGAGGTGGATCGTGCGCTGATGGCGAGGCGGAGAGACATGGAGAAGGGGAGACACGGAGAGAGGGGGGAGGCGAGAAAGGGAGACACGGGAGGATTATGACGCCGGAGTGGAACGGTATCGAACGGCGCTTAGAGCGACTGAAAGCATACTGCTCAAACTAGAGCCGCTCAAGACTAAGACAAATGACGAGCTTGCGTCCGATCCATACCTCAAGGACATAGTAGAGTGCAACCTCGAGGTTGCGGCGCAGGCGTGTGATGAGCGACAATTATTCTTCCTGGTGAACGACAATTATTTTTCCCGTTTCCCGATAGTAGCACAAACCTCTGTCAAGGGGTAGATCGAGGCGTCAGGTGCCTAGATCGGAAGAGCGTCGTGTAGGGAAAGAGGGTAGATCTCGGTG
>CAJVYM010000049.1 GCA_913009415.1 uncultured bacterium | reverse complement strand
GTATTCCGGGAGTATCTCCGGGGAGCAGCTCGAGAGATGCTGGTTGAGGTAATGGTTCAGGGGGTGTAGTAACGTGGTTCGTAGTACTACACCCCCCAGGGAGGTAACAACGCTGTGTGGGACAGCATACCATCCCAGCGATGATGGTGAGTTCCACCGTGCCGGGAGTGCGGAGGGATACGCCTACGTTGAATCTCGACGAGAGGAAATCGTGCGTCCGCGGGTACGCCGGCGAGTGGGAGATGACGGAACAGAAGAGATAACGCTGGAGAGCTACAGAGCAGCACAAGACGCGAGTGAGGCTCAGCGGTTGTTATTGGAGGCGCTGGTTGGTAGATCGACACGTAGGGTAGGGCAGGTAGTGCACAACCAACGTGGGAGCAGCAAATCGAGTGTATCGCGGATGTGGCAGAAGGTGGGACGAGAGAAGTTTGCCCAGCTACGGCGACGTCCTCTGGATGTTGATAGCGAGGGAAAGCGACGTGACTGGTTAGCGCTGATGCTGGACGGGGTAGCGTTAGCAAAGGATGTGTTGGCGGTGGTAGCGATTGGGATCACTGTTGAGGGATGGAAGGTTGTGCTTGACTTTGAGCTGGGGGCGAGTGAGAACGTAACGGTTGCCTCAGCAGTAGTAGCACGGATTGTCAAGCGTGGGTTTGCCACGAGTGGGAACCGTCCATTGTTAGCGGTGCTCGATGGATCAGGTCCACTACGCAAAGCGGTGGTGAAGCAGTTTCCGGATGCCCGTATTCAGCGTTGTCTGGTACACAAGGAGCGGAACCTGAAGAAGTACCTGGCGCGACAACAGTGGCCGGAGGTAGAGGAGTATTTTAGCCGGCTACGTAAGGTGCAAGGAGGCCAGGCAGCGTTGGAAGTCATCCTGGAGTTGGACAAATTCCTGGAGGACAAGAACAAGAGTGCACACGAGAGCCTGCATGAAGGAGGGCTGGATCTCATTCGGGTGCATTTGTTGGATACACCATCGACTCTGAACGTGAGTTTCTTGAGCACGAATATGATTGAGAACACATTTCGCAACTTCCGGCACGAGAGTGGGAGAGTGAACCGCTGGCGCAGGGAGACGGATCAAGCGATGCCTGTCTGCGTGCGGACACGCACAGGCAGGCGCTGGCTAGCGACCGGGTTGCTGACGGCAGAGGAAGGATACCATCGCTTGTCCCACTACCGGGACTTGTCGGTACTCGTTGACCATTTAGCGACAAAGAAGGATGAAAAGGTTCTGAAAGCGTTGTGGGAGAAACTACCAGACTGGTTGCAATCAGAGGAGGCATTGGGGAGGGATGATCTCAGCGAACAGGGTTTAGAGCCTGTTACGCCCTGCGCTTCACCCATACCAGTGTTGACAGGACAGATATGTTAGTGGTAGGATTGGATACGTGATCAATGCATGATCAACGGAGGCCATGTGAACGCCAGGTTTAACAATTGACGGGACATCCCCATTGAAAAAGCGTCGGAAGGCTCGATCACTTATGGGCTATTCTCAGCAAGGTCCGTTGTGGGGAGAAGTGGTTATCGGGGAGGTTCTTCGCCCATTCCTGCAGTTGTTTCTGCTCTCAATGCCGCACATAGAACCTATCACTAAAAGGGCCTGCCTGCCCTTAGGTAACATGCGTAGGGGGAGAGCCCTTCAGAGAGAATCGATACCACTGCTCACTCGTTCCCTCGCTTGGTATGCGTTTTCCGCTTGACACGCTCCATAGTTTTGTGCTATAAGAAGTATATGGTAACCGCCAAGCAGCTCATCAGACAGGTTGACCGGAACAGGCGTGTTCCTGTTGGGCATCTGGCATTTACATCGGTCAATGCGGAGAATTTGGGTTGCTTAATTGCACATCGCTTAACGCAAGTAATAGAGTACGAAGAAATCAAACTAGGAGAAAGGCTCCCTGCTGAAAAAAAGTTGGTGGATATGTTTCAAAGAGGATGCTTCTCAGTGCGTAAGCACATTCAGTTAACTAGAGAATTCTATGTAACTGTTATAAGGGAAAGCATTCTGTCCGCTTAGGATGGACGGGATCAAGGCTAGGTGTAGGGAGGTGACAAAGAAGCGTAGTTGTTGGTGAGTGGTTAGAAACACGGTTTGTATCAATAAGGAGGTTGGTATGTCACAGAAGTTATTGCTGATAGGGGCATTGTTTGCTATGTGCGCTCTTCCTGTATTCTCGCAGGCTATCCCGAAGGACACATTGGTGGTGGGACTGGACATTGGGATCATTGTTGATTTGGAGCCGGCTCGCGTTTACGAAGACGCCTCTAATCTTGTAATTTGGCAGATTTATGATAACCTTATTACGTTTAATGGCACATTCAATGTACTCAGCCCAGGACTGGCAGAAAGCTGGGATGCTTCAGCTGATGGATTAACCTGGACGTTCCATCTGCGCAAAGGTGCTAAGTTTCATAGCGGCAATGAAGTCACTGCTGATGCGGTGGTCTTCTCCTTCACCCGAGCGCTAGCGCTCAATTTCGCTCCGATTTGGATGCTCAAGCAGTATGTTCCAAGTTCTGAGAACATAAAAAAGATAGATAAGTACACGGTTGCTATCACTACAACGGTTCCTCTCTCCGAGGGGCTAATGGGAGCGATCATGGGTGTCCAAGGAATTTGCTCCATAATCGATCCGGCGGTGGTAGCAGCACACAAGACAGCGAGTGATCCGTGGGCAAACAAGTGGCTCCAATTCCACGACGCTGGCTCAGGTCCATACAAGCTTATTGAGTGGGCACCGAATGACCGTGTCATAATGCAGCGGTTCAATGACTATTGGGGTGGGCCGGCCAAGACAAAGAACCTCATCTTTCTGGACATCCCAGAGGTAGAACAGCAGGCGCTTTCCCTGGAAAGCGGATCGATCGACATTGCGTTGAATCTTCTTCCATCGGCCATTGAGAAGTTCAAGACTGAAAAAAGTTTCAAGGTTTATGAAATACCGGGATGGCACATCAGGTACCTCGCGATGAACGCCGGCATGAAACCTTTCGACAATCCTCTGGTTCGCGAAGCGGTGAAGTACGCAATTGATTACAATGCGATCGTCAATGGAATCGTGAAGGGAGCAGCCGTGATTGGGGAGACGTTCATCCCCGTTGGTATCCCGGGGCACTTAGACGCCACTCCTTATCACAAGGACATTCAGAAGGCGAAGGACCTCCTTGCTCAGGCGGGATACCCGAACGGGTTCACTACGCAGATCCTCTGTACACCAACCTTCCCTGGACGGGATATCGCTATTGAAGTCCAGCAGGACCTGGCCGCTGTGGGGATCAAGGCGGATGTTGTACAACTCGTAGCGGCACAGATGTACACTCTCTACCGCGCGCAGAAACAGGAGATGATCGTAGCTGATTGGGGTGTGGATTACGCTAGCGGTGACTCCCTGGTGAAACCGTTTGCCCACTGTTGCTCAACCGGGCCAGACGCTCCGGTTCGCCAGCTTGCATGGAGGAACATGTACTCCAACTGCAAACTGACTGCCTTGGTAGACAAGACTGAGACTGAACTCAACGAGGCGAAGAGACTGGATATGTATAAGCAAATTCAGCAAACGATCCTCAATGACGGTCCATTCGCAATCATGTACTATCCGTTGAACCAATATGCGGCAAAGGCTTCTGTTAAGGGCTTTGTCCCGATGAACAGTCTAAGCTTTGTCAAGTTTGATGGTGTGTACAAGGAATAGCTATCACACTTATTGGATGGCCGCCTCATCGTTAGATGAGGCGGCCATTGTTTCTATCCAGAAAATGAGGAGATACCAGTGATTTCGTATATCATACGCCGGCTTGTGTGGATGATCTTCGTTATTTTCGGCGTGATGACCATCACTTTTTTCCTTGCACGGGTTATACCTGCGGATCCTGTGGCGGCTGTCCTCCCCAGTAACGCGCCTCCAGAGGCGATCGCGAAGCTCCGAGCTGAAATGGGACTCGACAAACCAATCTGGGTCCAATACGGTATATATATAAACGGAGTGCTTCACGGAAACCTTGGTACGTCGATCCGCACTCGTCAGCCGGTGTTAAATGATCTGCTACGTTATTTTCCGGCAACGGCAGAGTTGGCTGTTGCAGCCAGTATCATAGGAATAATCATAGGAATTACCCTCGGCTTGCTCTCTGCAGTTAAACAGGGAAGCATTCTCGACCACTCTGGAAGGGTGTTCTCTATCTGGGGACTCTCCATGCCCGCATTTTTCACTGGCCTGATGCTGGTTATCCTGTTCAGCCATATATTGCACTGGTTTCCACAAATGGGGGAGATGCCCTCTTACTTGCGCCGCCCTCCACGCGTGACAGGGTTCCTAATCATGGACACTATGATCGCTGGGAACTGGTCACTCGTTCTCAATGAATTGTGGCATCTGGCCCTGCCCGCATTTACGCTTGGTTGGCTTTCTACAGCATCGATCGTACGTATTATGCGATCAAGCATGCTGGAGGTTTTGCCTGAAGAATACATCAAGACCGCACGGATGAAAGGATTGCGGGAATCGACGGTCATCCTTAAGCACGCACTGAAAAACGCAATGTTGCCAACGATCACGATCATGGGGTTGCAGGTCGCAAGTCTCCTGAATGGGGCTGTTCTGACGGAGACAGTCTTTTCCTGGCCCGGTATCGGGAGATATGCCACAGCGTCTTTTCTGTCTATTGACTTTTCTGCTGTTGTCGGGGTAACGATTTTTATGGCCCTGCTCTATTCATCCGCTAACCTGATAGTAGACTTGTTGTATGGGTATTTGAATCCTAAGATTCGCTATACATAAAGGAAGGGAAATGTTAGGAAGTATTACCTGGAAGGATTTCTCACGTCACATGGTGAGAAACCGCTTATCACTTATAGGGATTATGATCATCTTCTCTTTGTTACTATTGGCGCTTATTGGTCCATATATCGCTCCCTATAGTCCATTATCGACCAACCCAATCCATAAGTTGGAATCCCCAAGCAAGACGCATCTTTTTGGTACAGATAGTCTGGGCCGTGATATCCTCAGCAGAGTCCTTTATGGAACACGTATCTCAGTTACAATTGCTGTAATTGTTCTAATAGTCTCTGGAGGCACCGGGATAGTGATTGGGATTATTTCCGGGTATTTTGGCGGGATAGTCGACGACATTCTAATGCGAATTACGGACCTCTTCCTGGCCTTTCCCCAATTGATTCTAGCAATGGTAGTATCCGCCGCTCTCGGGCGGAATCTGCGTAATGTAGTACTAGCTGTGGCATTCACGTCCTGGACTGTTTTTGCTCGCCTTGCTCGTGGGCAAGCCCTTGTCGCTAAGGAACAGGAGTTTGTGGAGGCGGCACGAGCTTGTGGGGCTTCCAATACACGAATCCTGTTCGTTCACATCCTTCCTGTCAGTATCAGTCCATTGATAATTCAAGGCTCAATTGCAATGGGAGGGATCATTCTCACAGTAGCGGGACTGGGGTTTATTGGCTTCGGCGCTCAGCCGCCGACGCCTGAATGGGGGGCAATGGTCTCCGATGGACGCAATTACCTGCCCGCTGCGTGGTGGGCGTGTATATTCCCGGGGTTAGCAATCATGTTTACTGTATTAGGATTTAACCTCTTCGGAGATGGGTTACGAGATATTCTAGATCCGCGCATGAGGTAGTAATGTCAATTGTCAGTACACCGTTTACATACATAGAAGGAGAGTTGTTTTGCGAGGGGGTTCCCTTAAGCAGGATCGCCCGAGAGTTTGGGACTCCCTGCTACGTGTACAGCTACACGCGCATTGTGGAGAATTATCGGCGCTTTAAGGGCGCTTTTGCTGCACGTCCGCATCTCATCGCTTACGCTGTAAAGGCAAACAGCAACGGAACTATCCTCCGAATTCTCGCTCGTGAAGGCAGCGGAGCCGATGTGGTATCTGGAGGAGAGCTAGTGCGTGCGCGTGCCGCGGGTATCCCCCCCGAGAAGATCGTGTTCGCTGGTGTGGGAAAACGTAGCGATGAGATCGAGCAGGCGCTGCGGGAAGGAATCCTGCTGCTGAACGTGGAGTCCATTGCGGAGATGGAAACTGTGGGGCGCATTGCCAGTAGAGCATCACTTCACGCACGCATTGCCATCAGGGTCAATCCCGAGGTCATCATTCACACGCATCCATACATCACGACGGGCAGTACCGGGGACAAGTTCGGGCTCCCAGTTAGCCGCGCCATCGATGCCTACCGTCGTGCCCGCGAGAACCGATCGATCGAAGCGGTGGGAGTTCATATGCACATCGGATCGCAGATAACGGACCTTTCCTCCTACAGCAAAGCGCTTGAGATTCTGCACGATCTGGCGCGCACCATCTCCGATGAAGGGACAACAATATCTTACCTCGACCTTGGCGGAGGTCTGGGGATTTCGTACTCCGGGGAGCCCGTTCCCGGCCCGGGCGAGCTTTCAGCGGCCGTGCTCCCGCTGTTGGAAGGGTTTAAGGGAAAGATCATCCTTGAACCGGGGAGATCGATCGTTGGGGATGCGGGAGTGCTCCTCACTACCGCTCTCTACTCTAAACCGTCCTCTCCGCGATCCTTCCTCATCGTCGATGCCGGGATGAACGACTTCATCCGTCCCGCTCTCTATGGGGCGCAGCACCGAGTGCTTCCTGTAATAGACAGGGAAGGCCCTGAAAAGATCGTTGATGTTGTAGGTCCGGTCTGCGAGAGTTCTGACATCCTCGCGCATCATTGCGCGCTTCCAAAGATCGAAGCGGGCGAGTTCCTAGCAGTAAGAGATGTCGGAGCGTATGGTTTCTCCATGTCCTCTCGCTACAACTCTCGGCCGCGGTTAGCGGAAGTACTAGTGCGGGGAGAAGACGTTTTCCTGATACGAGAGCGCGAGAATCTGGAGGATTTAACGCTTCGAGAACGAATCCCCAAGTTTCTCTCGTGAAGTATGTGAACGTGCGTAGCTCGTATTCTAAATTAGAATGAACACCCAACAAGGGGGCTAGATTATGCAAATTACCAAGATAGAGATCTTCAAAGCAGACCTGCCGCTGAAGCGCACTTTTCGCATCGCTATTGGAGAGATCAAGGTCGCCAAGAGCATCTTCATTCGTATCCACACAGACTCTGGGGTCTACGGAATAGGGGAAGGGAACCTATTGGTACAGGTCACCTCGGAAACGCAAGCAACGGCGCTGGCTGCCGCACAGGAGCTGGCAACGTTGCTCGTTGGGAAGGACCCACTCGATATAGAGAATCGCGTGCGTGATATGCGCGCATACATGCCGCATAATCCGACCACCCGCTCTGCCTTTGATATGGCGCTGTACGACCTGTTGGGCAAGGCAGCCAATCTCCCGCTGTACGCGGTGCTGGGTGGGGCGCGGTGTGTCTTGATCACCGATAACACAGTCGGCATCGATCCAACCGAAGAGATGGTGGAACATGCCCTGGAGATCAAGGCGCGTGGATTCCCCGCGGTGAAGGTGAAGGTGGGGACAACACCGGAACAGGACATCGAGCGGATCCGTCTGATTCGCGAAGCGATCGGGCCGGAGCTTTCGATACGAATCGATGCCAATCAAGGATGGGACCGCATGGGTGCGATCCAGGCGCTGCGGGGTATGGAAGGACTGGATATACAGTATTGTGAACAGCCGGTTCCAGCATGGGACTACGAGTCCATGCGCGAGGTCCGGATCCATACCAACATTCCGATCATGGCCGACGAATCGGTATTTGACGAGTTCGATGCCCTCAAACTGATCCGCATAAACGCCTGTGATTACTTGAATATTAAGTTAGCAAAATCGTCTGGCATTCGCGTTGCTATCAAGATTAACGCAATTGCCGAAGCCGCCGGCGTCAAGTGCATGGTGGGCTGCATGAACGAGACTCGCCTCGGGCTTGCTGCCAGCGCGCACCTTGTCTCCGCCTACCCGAACATCGTGTTCGCCGATCTGGATGGGGCGGACATGTTAAGCGTCGATCCGGTACAGGGAGGCATCGTCTATGCGGACGGCGGGCAGGTCATCCTCCCCGAGGGACCAGGCCTGGGAGCGGATTTCGATCCCGCATTCCTCTCTCGGCTGGAGTCGTTCACCATAGCGTAGGCCGAGGAGAGATCCAGGTATGATACTGATCATAACAACCTGCAAGGAGGGAAGATGACCATTCCCGTCAGGCACGCCCAGTCACCGATAGGATCGCGCATGATCATCAACGGTCGGGAGGTCGATTACTACTGCGGGACAAGCTACTACGCCCTCCATGGGCACCCACAGGTTATCGCGGCCGCATCCGATGCGATGCTGCAGTTCGGGATCGCCCCCGCTACGAGCCTTGTGATGGCTCCATACCAAGAGGTGGAAGAGCTCGCAAAATCGTTCTTCGATGCGGAATCGATAACCTACATGGCTTCCGGGTACCTCGGCATGATGGTGCTCACTCAGGCACTGCAAGATGATTATGACATTATTTTCATAGACAATCTATCTCATTACAGCATACTAGATGCTGTAGCGACACTTGGTAAGAAGATCGTGCGCTTCAGCCATTTGACCCCGGATGATCTGGAGAAGAAGCTCGCAGAACACGTTCATCCCGGGCAGGTGCCGCTGGTGATCACAGATGGCGTCTTTCCGGTGACAGGCGCGATTGCTCCTCTACCGGAGTATGCACAGGCGTTGGTGCGATATGATCGATCACTACTGTGTGTCGATGATTCCCACGCCGTTGGTGTGATCGGAGAGAGGGGCCAAGGGACGTTTGAGTACCATGGAGTGATATCCGAGGTGAAACACTACTTTTCCGGGACGCTGAGCAAAGCATTCGGCGGGTTCGGGGGGATAGTTGTCGGTGATAGATCGCTTAATGAAGAGATCAAGAAAAATGTGCGAGTGCCGCTTGGCGCATCGCGCCCCCCCATTCCAGCCGCCGCCGCATCCGCCATGGGGATCAGGCTATTGCGGGATCATCCACAGATGCGGCATAACCTGTGGCGTAACGTCAAACAGGTGCGGGACGGGCTGCGAAACCTCGGGTTTGAGATTGCCGATACACCGATTCCGATCGTCAACGTGAAGGGCTCATTTTCGGTGGATCTGGAGCATGTGCAGGAGGAGCTGTACCGCAAAGATATTGTTGTTGCTCATATTCCCCCGCGAGGCTACTCCGATGCGCCGGATGTGGAATCCCTCAGGATCGCTGTCTTCTCGACCCATCGAGAAGAACAGATCGACAGGTTGCTTGAGGCGATCAAAGAAGCAATTTAGCCCACCCGAGGGCGGTCAAACGCGGATTGGAGCATCCTCTCCACGAGGTGAGGAAGATCGATCCCTGCTACATGGGCGGACTTGTGCATCACGCTGCTTGGTGTCATCCCCGGAAGCGTGTTTATCTCGATGACATACGGGTCACCATTAGCCGAGAGCAAGACATCGACACGCGAGAAGCCCCAACATCCGATGGCCTGATGCGTGCGCAGGGTGATGTCCCGGATCCTCTCGGCTGTAGGTTTATCGAGCGGAGCGGGGATTATTACTTCGTGCATGCCTGCAGTGTACTTGGCCTCGAAGCTGAAAAACTCGGTCTTGCTCTTAACCTCGATGATTGGCAGGACCGTATCTTCTCCGTCTATCCTAAGGACAGGGACAGTAAACTCCCGTCCTGATATGAATTCATCTACGAAGAAGGGACCAAACTCGTTGTGGAGAGATTCGAACGTGGGGACAAGATCGCGATCATTCTTTACTAGCTTTACCCCGATGCTCTCTCCCTGCCCCTGAGCTTTTACTACGAGGGGAAGGGAAAACTTCTGAAGGATCGTGTCCGCGAATTGTGTCATGTCTTCACCCGAGTAACTCATGGCGCGTGGAATGGGGATACCGACGCCAGCAAGGACTCTCTTTGTCTCAAGCTTGTCCATCCCGATTGCGCTTGCCTTTGGACCGGAGCCGGCGTACGGAATGCCGTGATCCTGAAGAAGCTGCTGAACAGTCCCGTCTTCACCAGCACCGCCGTGAAGAACGATGAAGGCAACCTCGATCTCATCAAGGTGGGATGCTAGATCGCTTAGGTCGTCAATCTCTAGCAGAACAGCGTGCCTTCCCGCTTTCAGGAATGCGTCATAGACCTGCCTTCCCGAGCTCAACGAAACGGTGCGTTCTGAGGAATCTCCCCCTGATATGACGGTAACTGTTGCTGACTTGTCCATAGTATCCCCCAACGAACTTCGGTATTGTATCCCCTTGGCAAACACCTTACGCTGCATGAATCGCTCGCGCGTGACGGAAACGGCATTATACATTGGGGCTGCACGATTCCACAACAAGTGGCTGTTGCTGCACATTCCTTTGTTGGTTTGCTGTAAATCTATTGACATTATTACCTGATCGTGCTATATTGGTAATACCGGTATGAAAGAAAAAGAAGTATCTTCCTTTGCTATCCACGCGGTCGAGAAGAAGAGTGCTTTTGTCGCCAAGTGGGTGATCGCCGCGGTGAAGGAAGGCCGGTGGAAGGTGGGGGATCGATTGCCACCAGAGAGAGCGATTGCAGAGCAGTTAGGAGTAAACCGCACTGCCGTTCGTGAGGCGTTGAGCTCTCTGCAGATGGTGGAATTGATCGAGCCGCGTGTCGGGGACGGAAACTATGTAAGCGGGTCGATCGAGGGCGAGAACGACATCAATGATGCGCTAGAAGCGATCGCGGAGAGCGACAGTTTGGTTGAGATCTGGGTAATCAGGAAGAAGCTTGAAATCATCATTGCGCGATTGGCGCTTCGAAAGGCGAAGGATGAGGACATACGTGAGCTTGAGCGCTGCGTTGCGGCGATAGAACAAGCAGTGAACGACGTCGATCCGGATGCCTACCTTGGTGCAAACAGCGACTTTCATCGTGCCCTCGCTCAGGCAGCGAAGAACCCGTTTCTGTGGCGATCGGTACAGCCACTGATCGAGATCACAGAGCATCAATTGGTACGGAAGGTCACGAAGGAAACAGTTCGTGCTCATAGGTTCTATCTTGTCGACATGCACAAGATGATCCTCGATGCGATCGCAAACCATGATGAGGAGCATATTGTTGAGATCATGTCTGACCATTTTAGATCGTCGGAAGCTGTCTTTCTCAAAGAGGCGTAACCAAGAAACGGAGGTGATTGGATCAAAAAAAAACGCAGTAAGGCGAGGATTGTAGCATAAAGATCAAAAGGAGGTACAAAAATGAAAAAGGCTGTTGCACTAATTTTGCTTGGGCTGTTGGTTGTTGGGCTGGCTGGCCTAGTTGGTGTTGCAAAGGACACAATAATCGTCGGCGTCGGGGCACCGCCACGGACGATGAATCCCTACGGTTCTGATTCTGATGCGAATCTGTCCGTGATGTCTAACATCTTCGATGGCCTGTTGCAACGCGATGCGAACGGAGATCTCATGCCAGCGCTGGCCACGTCTTGGGAGAGGATCGATGCTCTCACATGGCGGTTCCATCTTCGCAAAGGGGTCAAGTTCCATAACGGGAACGACTTCACTTGGGAAGACGTGAAGTTCAGCATGGAACGGCTGAAGCAGCCGTATCCCGTTTCCGAGTTCCTCGCGTTCGGTAACCTGATTAAATCGGTGGAAATGGTGAATGGTGATCCATGGACGATCGATATCGTCACCACCGTTCCCACGTCGTATTTCGATCAGAACCTGCATCAGATATTCATCATGGATAAGGAATCCACGGAGAACCGCTCTATCGGCGAAATCGGTGAAAATCCGATTGGGACAGGAGCGTACAAGTTCGTGAAGTGGGTGAAGGGATCCTACCTCAAGCTGGAAGCGAACGAGAACTACTGGGGCGGTGCTCCATCGGTGAAATACGCGGAATTCAGGCCGATCACCGAGCCATCTACCCGTGTCGCTGCGATATCGACTGGAACAGTTGACATCCTGCAGGATGTGCCGGTGGAGCTATTTAACAGCATCGCCAAGAATCCGAGTCTGCAGGTAATTACGCGTCCGGCACGCCGCTCGATCTGGTTGGGACTCGGGAACAAACCCGGTACACCGACGAGCGACGTTCGCGTCCGCAAGGCAATGTACATGGCGATCAACGAGCAGGAGATCATCGACAAGGTTATGTTTGGGCACGCTGACCTGTGCAGCCAGATCCCGGATCCTCCCACCGTCGGCTACGACGCGAGTATCAAGCGTCTCCCTTACGATCCAGCTCAGGCGAAGAAGCTCCTCGCCGAAGCTGGATATCCGGATGGCTTCATGATCACCCTTACTGGACCGAACGATCGCTACGTGCGCGATGAGCAGATCGAACAGGCGATTGTGACCCAGCTGTCCAAGGTTGGAATCAAGGTCACGCTTGACAGCAAGCCGAAGGCGGTCTACTTCCCGGAAGTGGATGCACATAAGCTGGAATTCTATCTCATCGGATGGTTCGACGGATCGTATGACTTCGGTCGGTCGTTCAGCAAACTCCTGCACAGCGTCGACAAGGATGCTGGCCTGGGTGGCCTGAACGGTTCTGGGTACAGCGATCCCACCCTGGACAAGCTCTTTGAAGCGTCATCTGGGATCATCAACCCGCAGCTGCGCGGCCAGGAACTGCAGATACTGAACAAGGTGGCGATGGATGAGAAGATCGCCATCATCCCGCTTCACTACCAAGAAGACTCCTACGCGATCTACAAGGCTAGCGGAGTGAACTTCACCCCGCGTTCCGACACGTGGGTCGTGTTCAAGGACATGTCGATCGGCAAATAACCAAAGGAAACCTGCGTGGGGCAGGGAGACCCGCCCCACGCTTCTATTGTTATGCTAACATACATTATCAGACGGATTGCCCAGAGTTTGATCGTCCTTCTCGCCGTGTCGATGATCTGTTTCGTCATCTTCCAGTATCTGGGCGACCCGGTGATCACCCTTGCCGGGCGCTACGCTACCCAGGAACAGCAAGAGGCGGTGCGAGAATCGCTCGGTTTGAACCGCCCGCTCTACGTGCAGTATGCGACGTTCTTGGCCAACGCTGCGCGCGGAAACTTCGGCCTCTCTTACGTCTCGCAGGTTCCCGTGATGAAGCTGATCTTCGAGCGCCTACCGGCGACAGCGGAGATGGCAGCCACAGCGATGTTTATCGCTCTCCTGCTTGGGATATCCCTTGGGGTAATCTCATCACTTCGCCCTCGCTCGTTCTCCAGTCGGGCGATCATGAGCGGGTCGCTCCTTGGCATATCTCTACCGACGTTTCTCGTGGGAATCTTGCTTATCCTCGTCTTTGCCGTGGTGTTACGCGTTCTTCCGCCATTTGGCAGGGGAAGAGTGGTGCACATCGTGGGGACGTGGAGCACCGGATTCCTAACGCTCGATGGGTGGCGCCACTTGATCCTTCCTGCACTCACGCTGGGTATGTATCAGCTTGCCGTCCTCATCAGATTGACCCGCGGGGGGATGTTGGAGGCGCTGCAAGAGGATTACGTGCGGACAGCTTGGGCGAAGGGTCTGTCCGCGCGCTTAGTGATCTTCAAGCATGCGCTGCGCAATGTCCTGATTCCTGTGGTGACGGTCGCCGGTCTGCAGATGGGCGAGTTGATCGCCTTCTCCATCGTTACGGAGAGCATCTTTCAGTGGCCGGGCACCGGTAAGCTCCTATTGAACGCGATCTATGAGACGGACAACCCCGTGATCGTTGCCTACGTGATGATCGCTGCAGTGATCATCCTGTCGATAAACATCCTGGTTGACATTTTATATGGAATCCTTAACCCAAGGATAAGTTATGATTAAACGCCTATTTCACTCGCGCGTGTTGCAGCACTTCTTCAAGGACCCACTAGCCATCATTGGCGTGCTTATCCTGTTTGTCATGTTGATCGGAGCGATATTCGCCCCACTGATCGCGCCGCAGAATCCGTATGACCCGCGGGCGCTTTCCCTGCAGGATTCACTGCAGCCGCCCCTGTGGATGCCTGGGGGAAAGGCGCCATTTCTTCTTGGGACGGATGACCAGGGACGCGACATACTGAGCACGATTCTCTACGGCTGTCGCACGTCGTTTACGGTCGGGTTCAGCGTGGTCCTCCTTGCTGGGCTGATCGGGGTGACGATCGGACTGATTGCTGCCTTCTACGGTGGGGTGCTCGATGCGGTCACGATGCGTGTGGCTGACACGCTCTTCTCATTTTCCACTACCTTAATGGCGATGCTCCTGCTGGGGATATTCAAAGGGGGCGGGATACCCCTTGTAATACTGGCAATCGTGATTGCCGATTGGGTTCGCTATGCGCGGACAATGCGCGGAAGCACCCTTGGCGTGAAGCAGGAGGACTACGTGGAGGCGGCGCGGGCGATCGGGAGCCCTAATTTGAGGATCATGTTCCGCCACATCCTTCCCAACGCCATCCCTCCGATCCTTGTTGTCGCCGCAGTCGATTTCGGCGCGGCGGTGATGCTCGAAGCAACGTTGAGCTTCCTCGGTGTGGGTGTGCCGATCAACGAGCCGTCGCTTGGAATGATGATCGCCTCGGGGAAAAATTACATCTACGCCGGCATGTGGTGGCTGACGATCTTCCCTGGGATCGCCCTCATCGCCATCGTCCTCGGCGTGAACCTGCTCGCCGACTGGCTGCGCGAGGAGATCAACCCCAGGTTAAAGAGGGGATAACGGGGATATCTAGGCGCTGTTTCCCGTTAGCCCGAAGGACATCTTCCTCGCCGGCACACGGGATAGAGGCGAGCACTCCGTCATTCCCGGATTGATCGACCCGCATGTTCACATCCTCAGTGTCGGTGCAGTGTTGGATCCAGTGCATCACGCATCGCGTCGCCAAGAAGGTTGAACCCAAGCACGGTGATCGCGATGGCGATTCCGGGGAAGGTGGCAATCCACGGAGCAGAGAGCATGAAGTCTCTTCCTCCGCTCAGCATGGCTCCCCACTCAGGAGTGGGTGGTTGCGCTCCCAATCCGAGGAATCCTAAGCCTGCTGCCTCGATGATCGCCGCGCCGGCTGTCAGTGTGGCTTGCACAATGATTGGCGCCATCGCGTTAAGCAAGATGTGTTGCACCATGATTCGATTGTCACTTGCTCCCATGGCGCGTGCAGCTGATACGTAATCGTTCTCCTTAACGGATGTTTCCCCTTGTCAAACTGAAGAAGTGGTTTCTGGACAGTGTTTTCTCGTGTTTTCTACTAGATTGTAGCCACTAATATATGATAGTAGCCCTTGACATTAGCCTAGTATGTCTGTACAATGTAGTTACTATGTACGTTGATACTTCAACTGTCCACATCGACTCTGAACGTGAGTTTCTTGAGCACGAACATGATTGAGAACACATTTCGCAACTTCCGGCACGAGAGTGGGAGAGTGAACCGCTGGCGCAGGGAGACGGATCAAGCGATGCCTGTCTGCGTGCGGACACGCACAGGCAGGCGCTGGCTAGCGACCGGGTTGCTGACAGCAGAGGAAGGATACCATCGCTTGTCCCACTACCGGGACTTGTCGGTACTCGTTGACCATTTAGCGACAAAGAAGGATGAAAAGGTTCTGAAAGCGTTGTGGGAGAAACTACCAGACTGGTTGCAACCAGAGGAGGCATTGGGGAGGGATGATCTCAGCGAACAGGGTTTAGAGCCTGTTACGCCCTGCGCTTCACCCAT
>CAJVYM010000048.1 GCA_913009415.1 uncultured bacterium | reverse complement strand
CTGGTTCATTGGTCCTGATGGCAAACACTGGGTGCATGTATGTGATCTGAGGGAGCAGGATCAAGTCACCTTTACCCCATCTACGTTCGACTACGAATACCTGGATACCTCAGCGCGGCGGTTCGAGGTAAGCTACAAGGATGGCCAGCGCCGCGGTAGCGATAAGCGCCAACGCCCTTACCTGTTGGAAGAGCTGGAGCAACTAGACAAGGTCTGGAAGCTGATCGCGCCGCCCCAGACGTCCACTTCGCAAATCAAGGCCCTAACAGCACTTATTGAATCCAAGCGCCGCGACTGGCAGGAGCCCACCGGCGATCGGGCGTTGGCATTGCCGGATGACGATCCCTTCCGCAAATTCTGCCGTGACGCGCTGGCAAATACTACACAGCACGGCAACGGTTGGAAGGGCTTTTCAGATACGGAGAAAGAATTACTGAAGCGCGCGGCCACCAGCGGGATGTTGGCTAACGTATTGGAATTGCATCTGACCCTCGGTAACGAGAAAGATGAACAGGAGGCAAGTTAATGTACACGCTACAACGGTATATTCTGATGACTCTCGACCCGGTCCACATCGGCACCGGTGGCTATCGCCTGGGCCGGGTGGACCTTTCCATCGTACGCGAGCCGGGGACCAACCTGCCGAAGATCCCTGGCACCTCCCTTTCCGGTGCTGCTCGTGCCTATGCGGCAATGCGTTATGAAAAGCAACGGTGTGCCGGGCCGGGCCAGAACAACTTGAATGGGGGACATTGCGGTCTACCCACCTGCCCCATCTGCTACACCTTCGGCTCTATCAAAGGCTCCGAGGGCGGAAATGCGGGCACAGTGAGCATCGCCGATGCGCAACTACTCCTGTTTCCGGTACACTCGCTGGTCGGGCCAGTGTGGGTGAGCACTGTGAGTCGAATGAAAGAGGCTGGTTTTACTGTCACTGCCCCAGAAGTAGGGTGTGGTGAATTCACTACCACTCTGCCGGATTGGAGCAAGCCTCTCAACCTAGGTTGGTTGCTGTTAACGCCGAAAGGGGACGACACCACAGTAGAGCTTGTCGATCAGTTGCAAGCCAAGACATCCTGGAAAGCCGTGGCAGAGCGGCTAGTGTTAGTGGACGATAGCCTCTTCTCACAGATCGTCAACTCTAATCTGGAGGTGCGCACCTCGGTGAGTATCGATCCGCTGACCGGTGCAGCGAAGAAGGGTGCGCTCTTTATCTATGAAGCCATCCCCCGTGCCACCTGGCTGTGGAGCGACGTAGTTGAGGACGATTACCGTATTGGTACAAAGCCATGGCCGGTGTCGAAGAAGTTCGATGGAGAGAAAGACAACGCGGGCAAATTGCTGGGAGAAACATGGAAAAATCCACTGGACGTAGTCAAGTCGGGATTGACTCTGGTTGAGCACCTTGGCGTGGGCGGAATGGGCACCCGCGGCTTCGGGCGCATCAAGATAATTGTCGATTGGGCGGTGAGCCATGAATGACCGCAATCTGGACAAGCTAGCCGCGCAGACAGCTCAGAACATCATTGCCGCTACAACGGCCAGCAAGAGCGGTGAGGTGGACAACCTGGTCACAAAAACATTAGGCGTGCTACAAGATCAGGGCGTCTACGCAGCAACCTTATTTCTGTTTTCGCGTACCGGTAAGGCTGACCGAGCCATCGCTCCTTTTATTCGCCAGCAGCTGTTTAAGCTTATACCAACCCTGGCACCAGGAACGACTGCGCCTTCTGACGAGGCCCAAGATACCCTCAAATTCGTCACCGAGCACATTGCTGATGATATTGATACGCTGTTCCTTGTCAAACAGGTTTGGGAACAGACGCTAATCTACACCCGCTATGGAGCCAAAGCAATGCGAAAGGAGGGGAACTAATGGAACGTTCACGCGACTGGTGGGTTCAATCCCAGGCCGATCTGCGCCATGCAAAGAACGCTCGGCGAGATGGTACCTACGAGTGGGCCTGCTTTGCCGCACAACAGGCGGCAGAAAAGGCGCTCAAAGCCGTCTTTGAGAAAAGGCGCCAAAAAGCCTGGGGACATACCCTCACCTTCATACTCCAGGCACTTCATGATCAGATAGAGGTACCAGAGTCTCTCTTTGACCAGGCTAAGATCCTGGATAAGCACTACATTCCCACACGCTACCCCAATGGCCTAGAGCGAGGAGCGCCCACTGAGTTTTACACCAAACAGGAGGCCGATGATGCCATCCGTTATTCAGAAGCGATCATACAATTCTGTGACGGTCTACTCCATTGATGAACAGTCCATCTGGGCTGCTCTGAAAGGATTTACCACTGAGTTGACACAACGGCCAGAGGTGTTGGCGGTTCTCGTCTTTGGGTCCCTGGTCAATGGACAGCTAGGAGTAGGAAGTGATGTAGACGTATTACTGATACTCGCTCGCAGCGACCGCTCCTTCCTCGATCGCCCTCCCGTTTATTCTCCGGGCCGATTCCCTGTAGACATGGATATCTTTCCTTACACTCTGGCAGAAGTGAGAGCCGGCCAGCCCATCGCCCAAGAGGCGTTGTTACACGGTCGGGTCTTGTGGAGTCGAACACCTCTTGACTCCCTTCTCCCCGGGAAGGAGGTGGGGGAATGAGTTGGCGATGTTATCGCCTGATATTCAGACTTCGTTCCCCTCTTCATGTTGGCGCGGGGCAGGTGGGCAATGTACAACGCACTCGGCCATACGTCACTGGCAAGACACTATGGGGAGCGTTGACAGCGCGATTGGCACGAGATATACGTCTTGCGGCAACCGCCACTGATTACCACCGGATCGGTAACCAGGTCGATGAGCAGTTGGCCTTCAGTTACTTCTACCCGGTCATTGGCGAGAAGATTGGCGTCTGGCCATGGGGTGAGACGGCGGATGAGTTCTCCTGGCGTTACCTGGGCACCTATGCCGCCACTGCACTTGACTGCACCCGCAACGCGGCCACAGAAGGCAGTCTGCATGAGGCCGAGTTCATTGCGCCCGTGACGCGTGACGGTGACCAAGTCAACTTGATCGGCTACATCTTTGAACAGGAAGGCTGCCAGCTTCCTTGGAAGGAGAAGGAGACGCTAAATCGTCTGCAACTGGGCGGCGAGCGAACATACGGTTGGGGGCGGGTGGAGTCGGTGGGGGAACTGCAGCCATGTGAGGGGCCGCTTTTCGGCGGGCAATATACTGTCGAACCCGATACCTGGCCGCCGGTGCTCACAGCGGGAGAAAACGTGCGGCTGCTGGCCCATGCTCTAGCCGCTGGTTTTGATGATAATGGTGCAATTCACCAAGCAGTACGGAACGTCCAAGGGCAAATTGAGCCTCTGGTAGGGCGGGAAACTGTCTCCCATAATCGGTTCGGAATTCGCCACAGCCCGGCGCGGATCTGTTATGTGCCTGGCGCTCATGTTAAAGAGAAAACCCAGGTGCAAATTGGGCCATTTGGAATATGGGAAGCGATGGATGATATCTAAATGGTGATTATCGCGGATCACAGAGGACGGTAAGGAGAATGAAGAACAAGAACCCTTCTAAACACGAGCAAGTGGTTAGTGCGGTGGAACGAGCCTTGCGCCAGAGGGTGGCGTCTATATTCGGAAAATGGGCAAACGCTCCTTGCCTCAAGTTATGGCGTGATTTTGCCGCCCGCACCGATCTTAGCAAAACGCGCAAGCCAACAACTTGGGTGGCCGCTTTGGTTTACGTCTATGATCAGATCTGCATCGGTGGCTTCTCTCAGGCCGAGGTGGCACAGATGTTTGGGGTCTCACCGCTCACCCTAAGCCAGAAGTACCGTCAAATAGCGGGAGAACTGGACCTGAAGGTTCTCGACAACCGCTACGTTCCTGAGGGGATACGTGTCCAGATTCAGCTCGAAGAGGGCCCCCTCCCTGAGGGGCTACCCGTGCTGAATAGACCGAGGTGGTGGCGATGGATCCCGCCGCTTGACACGGAAGGGGAGAGCAAGCCAGAGCGTTCGACACAGGATCTGGTCTATAACGGTTGGGAGGCACTCGATGAGCGAAGCGGTCCGGGCGATTCCGAGCTTGCCGCGCGATCCTTCCGCGAGGCGCTCAAGCTCGATCCCACCATTGCTGATGCGTACAACGGGCTGGCGCAAATCGCTGAACACGCGGGAGATCTGGGCACCGCCGAAGAGTATTACCATCAGGCCTACATGGCGGCCCGCGAGGCACTGGGAAGCGAATCACCACGGGCGTACGTTTGGTGGTTAGACCTGGAGACACGGCCCTACATGCGCGCACGGCACGGATTGGGCTGGGTCTATTGGCGCACCGGCCGCTTGCCACAGGCGATTGCCGAGTATGAAGCTCTCTTGCGCTTAAACAAGGACGACAATCAAGGTGCACGCTACCTCATCGGCCCGTTGTATCAACTCGCTGGGGATAACAAGAGCGCGCTGGAAGCGTACAAGCGCTTCAGCAAGGACTATCCCGAGGATGAGGGAGATCCCCATCAGGCCTTCTGTTGGGGGTTAGCTCTCTACAAATCCGGGGATCAACATGCAGCAGTGGCTAAGTGGAGAAAAGCCTTCTTTGAGAACATCTACATCGCGCCGCTCCTGCTTGCTGAACCGTCACCACCGGATGATATCTGGCTGTTCACGAACCTGGCGTGGGCGGACTACGCGCAAGAATACGTGAACCTCTACAGTGAGATATGGAAGCGGGCTCCGGAGGCGCTCTCCTGTTTGCGCCGACTGTGGAACGATCCAGAGATGCGAACAGACGTCACACGCTGGTTGAGAATAGGAAAGGAACTGAAAGAGCTTTCCGATACAGGTTCAGTGAGAGAGAACAAGAAAACGGAGAACAAGTGGCGGCAGTTGATCACAGAACAACACGCGATCGAAGAACGCGCACCGAGTCAAGAACTGCTCCATCGTGTGGCAGGAAAGACATGAGATCCAGCATGAGGGGAAACTCGGCCTTTGATCATCGGCGCTCCCTCGCCTTGACATCTTTACCGTCAAGTCTTGACCTCTTCACAGCCAAGCCGAGCACTTCTGTAAGGTTGCTTTAGAGACGATGGATAGGTTATAAAAGAAGAGAAACGCGCAAATAGCGAATTTTATTGGGAAGATCGCTAATGGCAGCGAGTAAGAACAGCGGGTAGAACAACAACGATGATCTGGGGAAGAAATGGTGGAGGTAATAGATTCGGTAAGCTATAAGGAGGTGATCTACTTGGCATGAACCAAAAGCCGATCTGGAAACCTACCGGAAATCCTTTTGTGGACATGGGCCAAGAGATGATGGCAGCATTGGCGCGGGTCGACAGTCTGGAAGATTTGACCATCGAGGCTATTGAGAACTTGTTGCCACGCTTGGTTAATCTCTATTTTCAGCAAGCGTGGAACAAGACGATGTATTCGGTCTTCCCGAATTCTCCACTCACTAACCCGGCAACAAAACACCGTCAACAAACCTATCTAGATTTGCTGAGGCACTGGCTTTCTTTAGCTGCAGATCTGCAAGGTGGAGTGATCGTTGACACCGCTTGCACTGCCTGTGGAAATCCCGCTCAACTCTACTTATCGCGAACGTTCTTTCCCATGGCAGATGCAAAAGGAGGTAACTTTCAATCACACAATGTGACAGGGATGCCCTTTTGTGGCGCGTGTGCGCTGGCTGTACAGTTCATGCCGTTAGGGCTGGCCAAAGTCGGAGGGAAACTGGCCTTGCCACAATTCAGTGACGCAGACGCACAATACACCTGGAGCGAGTGGTGTTGGAGGCGAACCCTTGTGTCCGAAACGACTGACGCCACCGGTCCGGTTGACGCCGGTACTGCCCGTGCGGCAAACGCGTTCTTTGCCCTGATTGAACGCTTGTTAAGAGAATCAGCAGGCTGTGAGATACCTGATAGCAGTATCACTCTCTATCTGTTTACCAATTACAATCAAGGACCTGATGTAGAGTTGCACTACCTACCCACCGAGGTCTTTCGTTTCATCAAGCAGGCGATGGCTCCTAGTTTACAGCGAGCGTGGCGGCAGGTGGTGCGCCGCGGATATGTACGCAAATCGCGAGAGATTGATCCTAAAACGTTGGATGAGGGGGAGCAGCTGAAGAAGCGGACGAACCATGTGTATGAGCATTTGTTGCATGATCGATCTATCAGCTCCTATTTTATCGATCACCGTCAGCGGCGGCCCGTCAGCGATTGGCGCTTATTCAAGGCCTATCTTAAGGAGGTACATGGTATGAACGAACAACGGTTGGAGTCTTTGCGGGATCTGGGAAACCGTATTTCAGAGATCATCAGGAACAAGCGTAAACGGCTGCTTGCTCTGGAACGGGCAAATCGCAAAGGGGAGTTTGTCGAACAACTCTATCGTCTGTCCAAGGATGCAGCGGCTGCTGGACAGGATAGGCCATTGATCACGTTTGACGAATTGGTCCAAGACGTCTTTCCACATGACCCCGAGAAATACGAGAGCTGGCGCGAGGTTAAATACTTGCTCCTCTTCCGCGTGTACGAGATGCTGTACGACGAGCTGAGAGCAGACACGGAATGGACAACTAGCGATGAAAGTGAGGAAGTTACAGAGGAGGTAACTAGGTGAACACACAAACCCGAGTGCACACAACGGTGAATGGATTGGTGCTGATCGATGCCCCGCATTCGGCACTCAACATGTTGGGGCAAGCCGAAGGGGCGGCAGCTGAGAATCAAGTTGTCGTTAAAGCTATCCAACGGGCAGGCCAGGTTTACCCTTACGTCTCCGCTCAGGCTTGGCGTTACTGGTGGCGCAACCTGCTGGCTGCCGAGAGTGGTTGGAAGCTTTCTCCGATTGAGCGCGAGAAGAAGATCGCTTTTACTCAGGCGCAACCGTGGCTATATCCGGATGATGACGTGTTCGGTTACATGCGTGCCCAGGTAGAGATGGTCCCTGTAGTCGACAAAAACACAGGTGAACCACAAATCGATGAGCAAGGTCAGCCTAAGCTTAAGAAGGGCAAGAACATCACCTTGACTCGTGTTAGTCCGCTCAAGTGCAGCCCACTTGTGTCTGTGATGGCCCAGCGTCCGACGCGTGATTTTGGCGTGATGAGTCGCCACGAGGGCGATCCAGTCCCCTACGAACATCAGTTCTATTCCACTGTGCTCAAGGGCATCTTCTCGCTTGATCTGACCACGTTGGGGCGCTTTGAAAACTCGGCAAAGACCGGCTTTCAGAACATCAGTGAGGCTGGACTGAAGCTGGCACAAGTGACTGGAGCCGTAGTCAATGACAACGTGGCCGAGATGCCATTGAACGTGAGACAAGAGCGTGCCATGGATACCATTGCCGTGCTGCCCTATCTCAACGGTGGGGCCAATCAGACGCTTCATCTGACCGACGTCGCACCCAAGCTAGTGATCCTGACTGTACTACGCGGTGGGAATCACCTGTTTATGAACATCATCCAGGACGAACGTGCCCAGGCAAAGGTCGACATAAAGGCATTCAAAGAAGTCTTAAGTGTGTTCAAGGATCGTCTACTGGCCCCAGTCTTCATCGGCCGACGAGAGGGTTTTCTAAATGAGCAAGCCGACGAACTGACCAGCTTAGCCAACGATGGTAGTGGCAATTTGCCCGTCATTCATGTCGGTGAGCTGAACGCGATGGTCGAGCAGTTCTGTCAGCGCCTTCCCGATGCAGTCTCCCAAGTGTGATGAAAGCTTACCGGGTTAAACTGAACGGTTGGACAGCTTCCTTTCGCTATCCGCAACTGGTGAGCGGAACGCAGCCCACCTTGCCGCTGCCGCCGCCGAGCACGGTCTATGGCCTCATCAGCGCAGCGGTTGGAGAATGGGTTGATCCAGGGAATTGCCGTTTAGCCTATGTATTTCGACACACTGGCCGGGCCAGAGATCTAGAGACCATCTATCAGTTTAGCAACAGTGCTTCAGCAAAAAGCAATGTGCTCTGGCGAGAGTGGCTGACCGATTGGACACTTTGGCTCTATCTGGTGGACAAGGCATTTGCACAAGCATTTGAACGTCCGGTGTATCCTTTACTCTTGGGCCGACAGCAAGAACTGGCGTATGCCGGAGGTTTCCACGAGGTCACACTTGAACAACGAGTGGCGCAGCTAAAGGGAACAGCCGTTCCCTTCCCACTTCAAGGAGCATCTGGAATGCTCTTGTCGCTTCCCTTGGTGATGTCTCCGGATATCCCACGTCGCCCCTTGGGCGTGCAGATTTGGCAGTTGATCCATCGACCGTGCTCCCTGGAAGCTGAGGGGCTCTATCGGGATCCGGAATTGGGCCATGGTGTCTATTTTATTGGAGGTTCATAACGCTACTGGCAAAGTCTGGACCGCCTCGCTCGCTGTTGCGCCATACTTTGGATGTGTGGGCGATGATCCGGCAGTATGCTGAGCGTTGGCCCTACTTGGCGCAATTAGCCGACGCTCCAGAGTTATTTGAAGACGCGGAGTTAGCTGCTCTCTGGCACGATTTAGGAAAGACAGCCGTGGGGTTTCAAGCTATCCTGCAGGGCCGTAAGGATGACCTGGCTCGATCCTGGGGGCACTATCGTCATGAGATTCTATCTGGAGCATTGGTAGCCACCCTTCCTCCTTCACCACGTCGAGAGGATTTGTTGCTGGCTGTGCTCACCCACCACTTGGGCATGAACAAGGATTCCTTTGGAGGTCCTGCGGTATATAGATTTGCCCCCAGTCAAGATACAGCGATCCCCTTTTCAGAACGGTTGGAACAGCTTGATCCACACTGGGAAGAACTTCAGCAGATCCTCGAGCGGCTGAAGACATATGTCTCTGGTACTACTGAGACACTATGGCCCACTCTGCCTGGAGATCCTGTCGCATTACCCGACCCTTTTGCTGTATTGGAACAGAAAGATACTAGTGGTTCTACACAAAGCCGTAGGCGATCACGGCGACAGAACAAGGGCATCTCGCTTAAGCAGGTCTATCTACGCGGATTGCTGGTGGCTGCCGATCACTTGGCAAGTGCGGCTGCTGCTGAGGATCCATTGAATGTAAAAGATACAGTGCCTCCCTTGCCTCAACCGGCTAAGGTAACCTCGGATAGTTTTGGATTCCCCTTGTACAGGCATCAAGTTGAGAGTACAAGGCCCGGTTCAGTCTTGTTGGATGCCCCAACTGGTAGTGGAAAGACGGAGGCTGCCTTGCTCTGGGCCGAGACCAATCAAAACGCGCAACGGTCGCGACACCTGTTTTACGTCCTGCCTTATACTGCCAGCATTAACGCAATGTATCAACGGTTGCGTGCTCAGTTGGGTGAAGAGGCCGTATCGTTGTTACACGGGCGCTCTTCGTACTTCCTCTATCGCTGGCTGTGTGAAGAGGGTGAAGCCTCGTATCGGGCCATGGTCCAGGCTCGCCAACTACGCCAGCAGGCCAAAGAACTTTATTATCCGGTGAAAGTACTCACGCCCCATCAAATTCTTATGGCGTTCTTGGGGCTGAAGGGCTGGGAGAAGGCCTGGTGCGAATACAGTGGAGGGTTATTTGTACTCGATGAAATCCACGCCTATGAGCCACAATTAATGGGGCTACTATTTGAGATGTTGCGGCGATTAACTCAAGAATTAGGTGCCAAAATCTGTGTGATGTCCGCAACCTTTCCCTCGCTTCTGCGTGAGTGCTTGCAAGAATGTTTGGGAGAGGCTCATCTAGTTGACTTAGGACAGCAAGAGCGGAACCGCTATAGTCGCCATCGCGTTCAAGTAAGACCTGGAAGCGTGCAAGATCAGTTGCCCGAAATCATTACACGTTTAGAAGAAGGACAGCGGATGTTGGTCGTGCTAAACACGGTCCAAGGAGCGATGGAAGCTTTCGAAGTGCTACAATCTCATGCACAGAACCCGTGCCTAGTACACGGTCGCTTAATCTTGAGGGATCGTCAACAGGCAGAGCAACGTTTGGATAAACGCGCGGAACCTCCGGTGGACTTACTGGTGGGCACCCAAGCGATCGAGGTATCCCTCGACGTAGATTTCGACGCCCTATTCACCGATCCTGCCCCGTTGGATGCGTTATTGCAACGCTTTGGTCGGGTGAACCGGAAGCCACTGCATGTCTTGGAGTCCTTGCCCGCCGAAGAGCGCGTTCGCAATGTGATCGTCTGCCAAGAGCAGTGGCCGGAGACGTGGCCCGTTTACGCTCATAACGAACACGGACGTAGATTGGTGCAACGGTCTCTACAGGTCTTGCCTCAAAACGATATCTTGCAAGAGAGCCAAATTCAGACATTGATGGATGAAGTCTACGACTCAGACCAATTAGGGCCATTCTTTGCTATTGCCGAAGAGAAGGCGCAGCGACTTTCAGAATTGATCGACCAGCTCGAACCGGGGAGCGAATTGGAGAGAGACGAAGTTGGTCTGCTTGATCAGATGATTGGGGCCATTCCTATTGTTCCCGCTCAATTCAAAGAAACCCATGAGCTGTTAATTGAAGAAAAACGGTTTTTTGACGCTCAGGACTACACTTTGAATATTTCCAAAGGCCGATATCATGCACTCAAAGGAAGAAATCAAATCCACAAGTTCAACAGGCATCTTTATGGTCTATTCTACTATGAGCCGGCTATTGGCCCAAATTTTGACGCGAGGGTCGAACTAGGCGCTAACATTATATAGGATTTATTTGCTACAGAGAAGAGGGACTACTTATGCGTACTACAGAGATAACTAGAAAGGACCTCGCCCCCTACTTTGCGCGACAAGGGGAGATCCTGCTGGCGTCCATCTTCGGTTCCGTGGCCCAAGGTCGCATGAGTGAACTCAGCGATGTCGATATCGCGCTGCTCGCCAGTGCAAGATGGAGGACCTGAGATGATTACCCTTGCAGAATGCTCTCAGCTCTCAGCAACGGAACGCGCGATCCTGGAGCGCTTTGCCACTCAGGCTAAGGAGTTGCTTCGAGATAACCTGGCTTCTATCATCCTCTTCGGCTCCCGCGCCCGCGGCGAGGCCCGGCCGGATTCGGATGTCGATCTGCTTCTTGTGGTGAAGGATCTAAACAGAGCCTCACAGACCCTTGATGATCTCGATGACGTGGTGCTTGATCTTCTGTTCGAGTATGGCTTATTGCTGGCCATGATCCCTGTTGAGGCGGCACAGTTTGCCCAGCAAGAGCGCCTGCTCTACCGACTTGCCAGTCGAGAGGGGGTGCGCATCCTGTGACACGCGAGATCGAAGAGTTGCTCCAGAAGTCTCAACGTAGCTTACAAGCAGCGAAAAGGCTTCTGAAGGCAAAGGATTACGATTTTGCCATCTCCCGGGCCTATTACTCCATGTTCTACAGTGCGCAAGCCGCTCTACTGAGTAAGAGTCTGGAATACAGCAGCCATGCGGCCGTTGTCGCCCGCTTCGGTGAGCACTTCATCAAGGCCAACCTCCTACCCAGGAAGTTAGGCAAGGCGTTATCCAAAGCCTTTCGACTCCGTATGGCAAGCGACTACGATGTTTCCATGCCGTCCGCCGTTGAGGCGAAAAGCACCCTGCGCAACGCTCAAGAATTCATCTGGGCAATCTCGCGTTACCTCTCTCAGGAAGCGGAGGACTGAAACGACTCTCCTGCCCGAGTTGATGAGCAGAAGGGGAAAAGGAGTATACTGCAAGAGGTGGTATCTATGCTCACTGTTAAGGCGATCAAGAGGAAGCTTGCTCCCTACTTCGCACGGCGAAGAGAAATCCTGCTGGCGTATCTCTTTGGATCGGTTGCTCAAGGTCACGCCAACAAGCTCAGTGATGTCGATATCGCGCTGCTCGTCGATGAAGAGAAGTTTAGCGAACTGGAGGCCAAGAAGCCCTATGGTTACAAAGCCGCCGTGATTGCCGACCTGATGGGCCTACTGCAGGCGAACGCGATCGATCTGGTCCTGTTGCACGAGGCACCTCCCCTCCTGGCCAACGAGGTGATCAGCGAAGGGTCTCTTCTCTTCTGTCGGGATGCGGATGTGAGAATCGCCTTTGAGGTCTCGGTTAAACATAGGTATATAGACACCAAGCCGCTGCGCCAGATCAAGCGGCAGTATCTCTACGACCGCATCGACCGGGACGAATTTAGCAAGGTCAGACTACCATGATTAAACGAGAGCTCATTGAGAAGCACCTCGAAGACATGGCTACTCGCGTGGCTCAGCTGCGAACTTATCAAGAGACGTCCTTCGAGGAATTTGCCGATGACTGGCAGGCGATTTATGCGGCCGAACGGGGTCTCCAGACCGCCATCCAAAACCTGATCGATATCGGCGCTCACATCTTGGCCGGACTAGGAGACTCGCAATGGAATGAATACAGAGAGATCCCGCCCCGTCTGGCCCGGCGGCACATCATCCCTGAATCGAATGTCAGAAACCTGCAGGAGATGATCGGCATGCGCAACATCCTCGTCCATCAGTATGTGGAAGTTGATGTTAAAAAGATCTACGTAATTCTTCGGGAACACCTCGATGACTTCGATCACTTCGCCAGGCACATCAAGCGATTTCTAGTAGAGGGCGAATCGCGCTAAAATAGAGGCCTAGCATGCGATGTGGCATTTAGGCCGCTGTGATCAACCAAAGGAGCAAGTAGATGAACGTTGAAACCGATACCTCGCTTGTCTACACCGGTACCCAGGTCAACTACTACTTTGTCTGCAAGAGGAAGCTGTGGCTTTTCTCGCACGCGCTCTCGATGGAGTCCACCTCGGATGCGGTCAATTTGGGAAAGCTCATTCATGAAACTTCGTACCCAAGGCAAAAACAGGAGTTCTCCGCACCTGGAATGAAGATTGATCTGCTTACGCAGCGAGATGGCCGCCTGATCGTTCAAGAGGTAAAGAAATCGTCTAAGAACCTTATGCCCGGACGAATGCAATTGGCGTACTACCTCTGGCGACTGAGAGAGATGGGGCTTGAGGCAACAGGAGAGTTGGTGATACCCAAAGAGCGGAAGCGCATTCCGGTTGAACTCACCGCGGAGCTCGACCAAGAGGTGAGGGGAACACTGGTGGAGATTGAACGGATCGTCTCCGAGGATACCCCCTTGTTACCCGTTCACAGTCGCTTCTGCCGGGCCTGTGCGTATAATGAGTTTTGCTGGACATGATCGAAGCGAGGAGTACCGCCGATCTTTGTTTATCCGGCTTCTCTCAGCTAAATTGTTACATAAATGAGAGAATCGGGTTTGGTGGTATGCCGCTAGAAGAGCGAACAAGAAAGATTGAACCATGATGATTGCGTTAAACGAGTGCGCTACCAGGAGGAGGTTGATGTGGGTAGCAAAGAGGGTTTGAATGACACTTTGCGTCATCTTGCTCACCGCTATACTGCAATTGCTGAACAGATCTTAGGTGATCGTCTGACAACCATTGCCCTCTATGGTTCCGTTGCGCGGGGTGAAGCACGGGCGACATCCGATATCGATTTATTCATCGTTCTACGCGATCCACCGTTAGGTGCCTTCAAACGACGACTGTTACTGCAACTTGTCCGCGACGACCTAATACATGAACTTGAACAACTGTGGCAACAACGTGTGTATACTGACTTTGTGGAAGTAATCCGCAGTGAAGCAGAAGCACAACTCTTTCATCCTCTCTATTTGGACATGACTACCGAGGCGCACCTGCTCTACGACCGGGACGGCTTCCTTGCCACCATCCTACAGCGAGTGCGGGAACGTCTCAATACATTGGGAGCACAGCGCCGAAAACTGGGGACGATCGTATACTGGGATCTAAAGCCAGGTCTGATGCCAGGAGAGGTAATTAAGCTATGAATAGTCATGATGCGGCTCAGCGCGGAGTGAAACGAGCGATGCTTGTTCTGGAAGAGGCACGTGACCTGCAGCGTAGATCCGCTTGGAATCTAGTAGTGCGACGATCGCAGGAGGCGGTGGAACTGGCGCTTAAATCAGCGTTATGGTGGGCTGGCTTGGAAGTGCCGCGCATTCATGATGTTGGACCGGTGCTCAAGCAGAACGCGAAGCGTTTTCCAAAACCGTTCAGCCAGCACATCGACAGACTGGCTTTGATTTCGCGAGCGCTGCGCGCGGAACGGGAGACCAGTTTCTACGGTAACGAGCAAAGCGGTGTTCCTCCAGAGGAACTCTACACGAAACAAGATGCACAAGAAGCGCCTGGGAAAGCGCAGCAGGTGATTGAGGACTGCCACGCCCTGGTGCATTTAATTGGGGATGCGTAGCAGACTTGCTGCGCCTCCAGAAGCGAAATAGGGTTTGGTTGTGGCTGTGCTTATGCTGAATTCTGCTGGGGGTAAATCTAATGAAACAGCCGGTTTACATCTTCTCCGATGGGAAGCTTCAAAGAAGGCAGAATACCCTCTCCTTTGCGGACAAAGAGGGGAAGAAGAAATACGTGCCAGTCGAGAACACTTCCGATATCTACCTCTTCGGCGAAGTGGACATCAACAAACGCCTGCTGGAGTTTCTTACCCAGAGCGAGATCTCAGTTCATTTCTTCAACCACTACGGTTATTACATCGGCTCCTTCTACCCCAGGGAGCACTACAACTCCGGATGTCTCATCCTCAGGCAGGCCGAGCACTACCTCGATCAGACAAAGAGAATGGCCCTGGCACAGCGGTTTATTGTTGGAGCGGTAGAGAACATGAAGCGAGTCCTCAATTACTACCTCCATCGTGGAGTTGATCTGCAAGGCATGCTCGATACCATTGAGGAAGCGAGCGTCACCCTTACTCAGCAGAGCTCACCCGAGACACTGATGGCCGTTGAAGGGAACATCCGCGAGGTCTACTACGGGGCGTTTGACCTTATTTTGAAACGAGAGGCGTTCTCCTTTGGCAAACGCAGCCGTCGACCACCGCAGAATCGCCTCAATTCTCTGATCAGCTTTGGAAATTCGATGATGTATGTCGCGGCACTGAGCGAGATCTACCGCACCCATCTTGACCCAAGAATTGGTTTCCTGCACACGACCAACTTTCGAAGGTTCAGCTTAAACCTGGACGTAGCCGAGGTGTTCAAGCCAACCTTTGTCGATCGAATGATCTTCTCGCTGGTCAACAAAGGGCAGATCCAGGAAAAGCACTTCTCCGACATGGCTGGTGGAATCTTCCTCACGGAGAAAGGGCGGAAGATCTTCCTTGAAGAGTGGGAGAAACGGCTTCATACCACTATTGATCATCCCAAGCTCAAGCGGAAGGTCTCTTATCGCCGCCTGATTCGCCTCGATCTCTACAAGATCGAGAAGCACCTGTTGGAGGATCAACTCTACGAACCATACGTGGCGGGGTGGTGAAGCGTGTTTGTCATCGTGGCCTACGATGTAAATGAAAAGCGGGTGACCAAGGTGCTAAAAACCGCGCGGAGGTACTTGAGCTGGGTGCAAAACTCTCTCCTTGAGGGAGAGCTTACAGAAGCTCAGCTGGCCAGGTTCAAAGTCGATCTTAAGAAGATCATCAAAGAAGAGGAGGACTCGATCGTCTTTTACCTAGTGCGCCGGCAACAGTACATGGATCGCCAAATCATGGGAAAAGAGAAGGGCACGCTGAGCCTGTTCCTGTGATTTATTCCCGTCGACCCCTGATCGTGCAAAAACCATGGGGGATCGACAGTAACCTGGTAAGCCAACCTTATAACTGACTGGAAGCCGATTTTGTTCCTAATGGACCATCGAGCAAAAGGTTGACATTATCTCTCAGGCGTTCTATCATGCTTGATAAGGCCCGGTGCTTATGGGTTCGTAGCCTACCTATGAGGGATTGAAACGGAAGAACAAGTCACTGGACTGAGAGGCAAGGTAGCGTTCGTAGCCTACCTATGAGGGATTGAAACTTGTATACTACAGTGTCATCGAGATGGAGAACCATAGTTCGTAGCCTACCTATGAGGGATTGAAACGCTTCTAATTAGCCCTAGTTTCTTCTGACTGCTCCTCGTTCGTAGCCTACCTACGAGGGACTGAACCTATTTACACACATTCGGAT
>CAJVYM010000047.1 GCA_913009415.1 uncultured bacterium | reverse complement strand
CGCTGTCTGTATCTCGCGTTCTGTCTTCTGTTTTTTTTTTAATGATACGCCGACCACCGAGATCTACCCTCTTTCCCTGCGCGACGCTCTTCCGATCTCGAGCTGCCCGACGCGCTCACGATGGCGCGCTCCGAGGCCGAGAACGCCTTCGGCTCGGGCGAGCTCATCCTCGAGAAAGCGATCATCGGGCCGCGTCACGTCGAGATGCAGGTGTTCGCAGACATCCACGGAAACGTGATCACCTGCAGCTTCGACGTGACGGTGAACGATGTGGAGCCGCCGACGATGGCCTTTACAACAACTCCTCCTGAGCCTGACAACGATGCCACTCCGTACTTCGAGTGGTTGGCTACGGATAACAATGGGTGTACAGCTCCGGCCGACTTGGTCTATTCCAATAGACTGGATGGTGGCACTTGGTCAGCTTGGTCACTGTCCACTTCTATCACGCTCAATTCATTGACCGAGGGCACCCACACCTTCGAGGTGCGGGTTAAGGATGAAGCAGGGAATATCGGAGATCCTGTGATCTACACGTGGCTTGTCGACCTGAGTGGTCCTGAGATCACAATCACCGTTCCCGAAGACGGCGCTGAATACGCGTTGAACGATACGGTTAACTCCGACTGGATCGCCGTTGATGCGCTGTCTGGCCTGGATACTGCATCAGCATCTGACGATGTAAGTACGGAAATGGCTTCTGGCGAACCCTTCTACACCGGAGCACCCGGTTTGCACAACTTCACCGTGACGGCGACCGACCTCGCGGGGAACACAACCACTGAGACGATCACCTACCGCGTTGTGTATACCGTCCTTCCTGGCGGCGCAGCCGGAGGTGGTGGTGCTGAGGGCGAAGGCGGCACGTTCCTCGACAAGTCGATTGCTGGAGGTGGTGGCGCGGTTGGGATCACCACACTGGAAGCAGTCTACACTGTTGGTGATGTGATCCGCGCGAGTTTCAGCTTAACCGACGCGGAAGGGAACAACATTCCGGAAGCAGTGGTTAGCTGCACCCTTGTCAAGGTAACCCTTGGAGAAGAGGAGGTTTACGACGTCCTTAACCTCTGGGGATTCAACTACGATGCTGATACTGAGCTGTACTCCCTTGACATTGCTACAGAAGGATTGGCTCCCGGGACATATGATTTCTGGCTCGGGTTCGACGATGGAACACAGAAGCGGCTGCGTATTCAACTAGAGGAGGGAGAGGGCTGATGAGAAAGAGGGCTCTACAACTTCTTCTTACCGTGTTGACGCTAGCAATCGCTGGGGGCATGGCTGCATTTGCGGCCAGCCCTCTTTCCGGAAGCTTCGATGTGGGGATAGCGCTCAATCCGAACGCTTCGAGCCTTAGCGGGTTTATACAGACGGACTCCGACACCTACACTAAGCTGACCTTGAACTACTCAAGTGATAGTTGGACTGTGGGGAGTGTTTCGCAGTTTGATATGAGCGGGCTGACGAGACAGCAGTTTACTGCATCAGGATCCCTCGGGCTCATTATCCTAAATAGCCAGCTCTCTTTCTTCCCAGTGCTTGGTTCTTCATCAGCCTTGATCAAAAGATCAAGTACAACGAACTCACCAACCCACAAGTATGATCTGGGACAGGTGTATTTTGTGGACTGGGTTGCGGCAACCGGGGTGAAGGTCAACACCGCGACAACTCACTGGTACGTTCAAGTAAGCCTGGATGGCGCAAGTTGGGATACGGTCTCACCTCAGTTCACCGGAAATGGCGATTCAGGGCAGATCACCGTCGGGCGGTTGGTCCGTTACGTACAGATTTTCGCTACGGATGGTTCATCTGTTTACGTGGACGAGTCTCATATTAGCGTTTCCGTCTCGGCGAACGCCTGGACCACCACAGCACGCCTGGCGGCCGCGGGTGTAACGCTGAGCGGAGGCTTCACAAAGGCTACCGGTGGATCGAATTGTTCCTTCACTATCGCAGGACCACAGGACAAAGCGCTAACTGCATCAGCTACTATCTACTTTAATCTGGTGGATGCGGAGTGCTCATTCTGCTTCGATCGAGTCCAGGGCAACTTTGGCTTCGATTTCGGCTGTGTAAAGGATATCACCGCCACGTGGAAGATCGCTCAGTCTGGGTTTGATAGTATCTCGTTCTCTGTCCCAAGCATAAACGTGGGAATTCCCTCCATCACTTTCGCCGGGAAGCTTGCCTTCTCGCTTCTTTCCAAGACCGTGACCATCGCTCCAAACCTTAACTTGGGGTCCGATACTTGCTTCACGATCTATGCGAGCTTTGAGCCTGGCCCAAGCGGCGCAACTGAGATAACAGGGCTCTCGATCTACGGGTTGGGAGTAAGCTACGATTGGGATGGGGTGAGTTTCAAAAGCCTATCCTATCTTGATGGCCTTCACCACGTAAAGGACACTTACTGGGAGCAGTTCACCATCAAGAGCACCAGTGATTCCTGCTGCGGTGGAAACCTCGTCTTCGAAACCTCAACCTACTTCCAAGACACACACACGACGCTGTTCGATTGGGCTGAAACAGATATCGGCATCTCCATCGGCCTGGGAAGCGGCGCTACTATTTCCACGAGCATTGTAGTCGATACAACTGGGTTTTCTGAATGGAAGCTCGGTTGGAAGATATCGTGGTAGAATCGCAAGGGTCTCCTTGATGCTCCTCAAGCAGAAGGCCCCAGCTGGCAATAACGGCCAGGGCTTTCTACTCGCCTGTTGAACTTACCTTGCGAACAGGAGTTCGATCCCGAAGATGAATCCGCGCCGCAGGTGGTAGCCGACAAGGACGCTGGCATGCCCCAGGTTAACCTCCAGGCCAAGAACGAAGCTGGGGAAGAGTTCTGTCTCTATGTCCGGTTGGATCGTGATTGCCAATGGAGTCATTGCAGAGGTAACTGCCGGCGCGAGTGCCGTGTTCTGCAGGCCAATCCCACCGCCCAACAGCACCGAGAGCCTTTCTGTAAGGTGCACATGTAGGCGCAGGTCCATGTCAATCTCCGGGCCATAGTTGTACGTCTCTCCCGGCACAGGCGCAGCATCTCCCGTGAACCTGATCGCCGTCGCTATTCCGATGGTATGGGCGATCCCAATCTCCATCCCGATGCTGTCTGTTCCTACATCGAGACCTATGAAGATGGGAGCCGATACGCCGTAGCCTCCGGTAAGCGTTGCTGCCTTTTGCAAGCGAGCGTCGATGTCGATCATGCCCTGATCGTGGACAATGACTGTCTCGGTGAATGGCTCATACCCGTTTTTAATCAGCGTGATCGCTGCCTCCCCTGCGGGAAGAACGAGATCTTTTGGGGAGCGACCCAAATCGTGTCCATTGACGCGGATCTTCGCGCCCGCAGGCTCGGATTCGATGTGCACGATTCCCCTTGGCAGGTAGACGGTAAATTGTGTCCAGGCCGAGGTCCATTTGGAGTTGGCAAGGGCCACTGAAAGCTTCGATGTCAGTGCCTGCGGTTTCATATCGAGCGATCGAAACGGCACTTTGGATGAGGGGGATAACTGATCGATCGGTGCACGCGCGAGAATGGCAACTATCGTCTCGGTTCCTTCGGGTTCACCAACGGTGAGGTGGTACCCCTTTCCCGGAAGGTGGATCGTTCCCGCCGGTACTTGCGAGTTTGGTTGGTATGCATTTGGGTAGAGCAGTGTGACTGTTCCTGCGGGATCGATGTCGTACAGGTACAGGAATCCTGCACTCTTCGCCTCAATCTTGATCTGAATCCTGTCGCCCGGCGCGTATGTTGAGCTGTTGACCGATACGCTAATCTCGCTCTTAACCGGGGTTGGAAGGACGCCGGCAGGGAGGTTCTCCGCATAGGCGAAGGCGCTTGCCGCAAGAGATACAACGATAACACCAAGGATTAAGAATCGTAGATTTATTCTGTTCATTAGCCTCACCCCGCGCATGTCAATTCTTTGTGTTTTCAGGGTACAACTCTCGCCTCATCTGCACAAGCTTTGCACGGAACGAGGCGGCCTGGTTGATGTCGACGTTGCGCAGGTAGATTTCTTTCTTTCCTACACGCACTATGACCCTGTCTCCATCGATCGAGAGGTCCACGCGATCTATCGGCTGCTCACGTGCTATCCCCACTGCGGCTATCGATTTGTCGAGTATCGCTTGCGTGAATCGGGCAATTCCCCGTTGCAGGATGGACGGCGATGGCAGTCTGTCTCGCGTTGTAGCAGTATTCTCAGCGTGTGAATGCAGTCCCTTTGCCAGCTCCGCCACCAACATACCCCCTTCAGTCAATACCAGCGTAAATCTGTCGTTGCGGTCCGTGAGGCGCGCTACCTCGGCCATCCACGCTACCTCGTAGAGGCGCACCGCCCCGAGCCCTTTCAGCTCCCGTTTTCCGAGCGGTATGTATCGATAGCCAAAAGCGGGCAAGGCCTCTTTCGTGAACTGCTCTGTAGCAAGTACCTGGCCCCCTTTGGCAAGGCTCGATACCCGCTGGGATGTGTTTACCGAGTTCCCGATGAGGTCCGCCTCCGTCACGATCGGCGTGCCACTGGCTAGACCGATGCCAACGTCAATGGGCTCGGATGGATGCTCCGCGTTTCTCTTCCTGATTGCTTTCTGTATGCCAATAGCAGCGTTAACCCCTGAACGCAGCTCGGCAAAGGCGGCCATAATCCCATCGCCCATCGTCTTTACGACGATCCCGTTTTGCTCCTCGATCTGCTCTCTTAGAAGGAAATCGTGTGTTCGAGAAAGCTCGTAGGCGGCACGATCCCCCTCGCGCGCGGTGTACGAGGTGAAGCCGCGGATGTCACTGAACATTACCGCGATCTCTTCACCTGCTTCCACATAGGCTCGTATTTGCTGCCGATTCTTGAGCGTAGTACTCCAAGACACTCTCTTCACACTCCGGCTTTAAAAAGGTTGCTGCGTATTATATCATACAAGGGAGCGTTGGGGCATTGATCCGGGCAGGAGATTGACCCACAAAAGGAGGGACAGGTCTATGGATAAGGACAAGATTGCTGGTCTTCTTGCGAAGGCGCCGCTGTTTTCCCGCGTGACGAAGAAGGGCCTTGCCGCGATTGCCGAGAAGGCAGTCAACAAGGAGTTCGCTGCGGGTACGAAGATTGTGAGTGCGGGTTCGACGGGCACGGGATTCTATCTGATCTTGTCGGGTGGAGCCGAGGTTGTGCGCGAAGGAACTGTTCTGGCAAAGTTGAGCGCCGGTGACTTCTTCGGCGAGATGGCGCTTATCGACGGCGCTCCGAGATCGGCGGATGTTGTCGCAACAGAGGACACGGTCTGTCTGGTAATTTCATTGTGGGCGCTTAAAGGGATCATCGTCGTCACCCCGGATGTTGCTGTGCACATGCTCGAGGAACTCGTGCACCGCCTGCGAAAGACGGAGAACGCTCTGAGCTAGATTAAGTACAGTTCCTTATCGGCTTGAGCGGGTAACTTAACGTTCAGCTCGCCCGAGACGAATGCTAAGGAGAATTCACCACGAAGGGCACGAAGGACACGAAGAGTGGAATTTGATGAGTTGTCAAACCGCGTGATTGGTTGTGCTCTTGAGGTGCACCGAGAACTGGGGCCAGGGTTGTTGGAGTTGACGTATGAGCAATGCCTTGCACACGAGCTCAAGCTGAATGGAATTCGCTTTGAGCTTCAACATCCACTGCCAGTTGAGTACAAAGGTGTGCGTCTCGACTGCGGCTACCGGGTGGACGTACTGGTAGAAGGCAAGCTGATCATCGAGTTGAAGAGCGTGGAGCAGATTAAGGGCATCCACGAAGCGCAGTTGCTGACTTACATGCGACTAGCAGGAGTGAAGATTGGGCTCCTGATCAACTTCAATGTCACCAAGCTCAAGAATGGAATCAAGCGCTTTGTTCTTTGACTCCTTCGTGCTCTTCGTGTCCTTCGTGGTGAAACAGGCGGTTTTGTGAGACTCCTGGTGGTTTGTCCGTAGTTTCCCGCTTGAAACGACCAAGAGCCTCAAGTATCAACCGCTTTCGTAACATGAGCGGCAACGGGCCTCGTAGAACTCCGTCCCCCCGACCTTAATGACGGCGTCGTTCGCCGGGGCGGGCTTACCGTCGATCAGCCGCTGACTGCGCGTCGCCTCACCGCCGCACTTGACGCAGACTGCGTGCAATTTATCGACGTCATCGGCTAGGGCCATCAGCGCTGGCATTGGTCCAAATGGCTCTCCAGCGAAGGTGAGGTCGAGCCCGGCGACGATCACCCTCTTCCCGTGAGCGACCAGGCTCCCACAGAGCGCAGGCAGTTTGTCGGAGAAGAAGTTCCCTTCGTCGAAGGCGACCACGGTGGCGGCATCGATCGCATCTCTTCCGACGATACGCTCAAGCGTCGCCAACGATTCCTCGCCTGGAGGAAGGAGATGGGCGGCGAACTCACGACCGTAGTGGGTGACGATGGCGCGTTCGCTGTAGCGGTTATCGATTGTTGGCTTGAATAGGATGATCTCCTTGCGGGCGATCCGCACACGCTCCAGGCGGCGGATCAGCTCCTCGGTCTTCCCTGAGAACATACAGCCGGTAATCACTTCCAATCGTCCCTGTTGCGACATTACTTATTCTCCTTCTTTGCTGGTAGATAGGCCTCTGTGTAGAGTGCCGTGAGTTTAAACTCAGACTTAATGAGGTTATTCTTGAATAGATAGCTTTGAAGATTCTGCCATTCCTGCGCCGGCCCGAGGCGCGCGCCGCTGCTGAACAGCGGTAGGGTGATCTCATACGCGCGGCGATTCAGAGTGTCATTGAGGTCCGGATACGCCGCAACGAACTCCTGGAACGCTTCTTCCGGATGCGCCTCGGTGAATGCAATTCCGCGCGCCAGTCCGGCGAGGAAGGCGCGCATCTTGACTGCATCCTGACCTACAGTGTTTGCATTCGCTGCGATAATGATCTCCTCCGTGTGCGGGACGCCGTACTTCTCCTCGGGAAAGAAGACTGGTCCATGCCCGGCGATGGTCACCTGCGGGACCTCGAAGTTGCGGAACGCGCCGATGGCGTCTACCTGCCCGGAGAGGAGCGAGAGGACGGTATTGAACCCGACGTTTATGAGTTCGTACTCACCCGGCTTGACCCCGACTGAGGCGAGCATAGTTCGCCACAAGATTGGCTCAAGTGGTGCGAGGGAATAGCCAATGCGGTGACCACGCAGGTCGGAGAGGTTAGAAATCCCATTTCCCTTCAGTGCCAACAGTCCACCCAGCGGTGATCCGATGAGAGATCCGATCGCAACCACCGGAAGGCCGGCGTCGCGGGCGATCAATAGGTTGATCTGCGGAGTGAGGGCGATGTCCATCGCTCCTGCTGCGACGAGCTTAATCGAATCGCTCGGGTTTCCCGGAACGAGAATCTTTACCTCGATTCCTTCTTGAGCGAAGAAGCCGTTTTTCACAGCGACAATGAGCGGGATGTGGTTTGGATTGACGAAGAAATCGAGCATCACGTCCAGCTTCGGTGATGCTATCCCAGGTAAACAACAAATAAGAAACCATACGACTGCTACATATAAGCGTTTTTTCATTGTCATCCCCTTGAACCCTTCGCTTTCTGTCACCTACGCTCCAGGCAGGTCTGCTCATTCGCGATAAAACCCGAAGCAACATCAACTGCACTCCTCTAAGGAAGCCATGAATCCAGGAAAGGGCCCAGTCCCCTGGAGTTCTCTGCTTGTAAGTCTTCCTGGATTCCTGGTTTCCTCATAGATTCTTTGGATCTTCAACGCTGCCTGTGCCTATTGCCGGCCGCGCAGAAGGCCTCGTTTCTTGCGAGGCCTTCGCCATCGGAGGAGCCGCTCTTCCATTATGCGTACGAGGCCGAAGAGGAGCAACCCGAGCAACGAGAGCATGAGTATCGCGGCGAAGACAAGATCGATGCGCAGCAGCGCGTTCGATTGGATCATCAGGTAACCAAGGCCTCTCTTCGCACCGACCCACTCCCCGATTGTTGCCCCTACCACGCTCAGCGTTACTCCCACCTTCAGCCCGGAGAAGAGTGAGGGGAGGCTCGCGGGCAGGCGCACGCGCATGAAGATCTGCGCCCTGGTCGCGGCGAGTGAGCGCAGAACGTCGATCGTCTCCTCATTGACCGAGCGCAGGCCATCGACAGTATTGACCACAATCGGGAAGAAGACGATCAGCCCGGCAACGGTCACCTTTGGCCATAGCCCGTACCCAAACCATATTATGAGGAGCGGTGCGATAGCAAAGACCGGAATCATCTGCGAGGCGATGATGAGCGGGTAGAGGGCGTGTTCGAGCGTGCGCGAGTAGAAGATCAGGACAGCGAGTACGAACCCACCCAGTGCTCCAAACAGCAAGCCGAGAGCCACCTCGATCAGCGTTACCCCGGCGTGCCCGAGGAGGAGTGGAAAGTGTGTGCAGAAGACAGCGATGATGCGGCTCGGGGGTGGAAGGATGTAGACAGGAACGTGGAACAAGCGTACGCCAGCTTCCCACAGGGCAAAGGCGATCGCCAGTGTGGCCAGTGTAGCAGCGTAGCGCTTCATTGCTCTAACCATCGCGTTCCTCCGCGAAGATCCGCTTCAGCAGGTCTTCTTTCTGCCGCACGAGTGTAGCATCGCTGCACGCGCGAGGGCGGGGAAGATCTATCACAAGATCAGTGTGCACGTAAGCAGGCCTGGCCGACATTAAGATGATGCGATCTGAGAGCAGGAGGGCCTCCTCCACGTCGTGCGTGACGAGGAGGATCGTCTTTTTCATCTCCTGCCAAACGGACAGTAGCCAGTCCTGCAAGTGAGCGCGGGTCAGCGCATCGAGCGCTCCCAGCGGCTCATCGAGCAGGAGGATATCGCGCTGGGAGAGGAATGTACGCATCAATGCCAGTCGTTGTTTCATTCCACCGGATAGTTCCACCGGATACAGGTCTTCAAAGCCGCTTAAGCCAAAGCGTGCGAAGAGGTCCTGTGCCTCGCGAATCGCCTTCACGCGGGATCGACGCTCGATTTGGGCGGGGAGGAGGGCGTTAGCAAACGCGGTGCGCCACGGAAGAAGCGTATCGCTCTGCGGCATATAGGCGACTTGTGCTTGCAGTTTGGACTGCCCCGCGTGGACCACGATTTGGCCGGAGTCGAACGGAAGCACCCCCGCGAGAATCTTGATAAGCGTCGTCTTCCCACATCCCGAGGGGCCGATGATGCACGCAAAGGTGCCGTCCTCGATCGCGAAGGAGACCCCGTCGAGAACCGGCAGATCCCCACTCGGAACAGAGAACGTCTTTGTGACCTGACGAACGTTTAAGAATGAGGTTTTCGTCTCCGGCATCAGGGACCCCCTACGCGGCGAATATGGTTGCGATCAAGAACCCTGGGCAAGACCACAGCGTATTGGAAAGCCTAAACAGGCGTTCGGCAGATGCTACATATGGAGAATGGCACTTCACTGTTCCATTGACCTCCGAGCAGCAGCATTATGTGCGGGCTTTGGGGCTAACCGAAGACTCATTACTGAGGAAGGGCAAGACACAAACCACACGACATCAGAAGTTACACCGAGAGAAGCTGTGAAGGATGGGCAATGTGAGAAGCATCGTCGGCCGTTAACAACTTACCCTCAGCAGAAATTCCATTGCCTCCCGAATAATTGCTACAGCGATCACAAGCTCTATCAGCAAAAAGCGGACTATCACTTCCCGTGGATCACAAGCACATCAGCCGGTTTCTGGGAAAGAGGGATCACATTGTTCCCCTCCACCTTGGCCACCGGGATCATCTCGATTGTCGCCGTGTCCACATCGATCGTGACTCGCATGTAGTGCAGCTCGCTCGCGCGCTTGATCGAGCCGGGGAGCGGGGTGGCGACAAAGCCGCCGAGCGGCGCTCCTCCCCCACCGGTCACGATGTAGTTCACTCCGTCTTCCACCAATCGCTCGTACTGGTGACAATGCCCGGAAAAGACCACATTCACCCCGTACTTCACGAATATCGGGTGCCATAGGGTGCGCAACCCGGTGTTCCCGGGGTAGTAACTGATGTCGGAAGAGAAAACCGGGTGATGGAAGAACACAAAGATGAACTTGGCTCCATCCGCTCTGGCTTTGACCAGATCCTCTTTAAGCCATTCGATCTGCTCTCGCATCCGTGTGAAGCCATGAGGCAAGGTAAGGGCATTTGTGTCCAGCCCAACCAGGTGCACAACCCCATAGTTGATGCTCCACCACTCCTTCTTACCCTGCCCCGCACCGGGTGGGAGGATAAAGCCAGCATAGTACTGAGGTGAGTTCTGCTCGTGGTTTCCCAGGACGGTCAGCAAGGGGGCATCCTTGATAAGAGGGGCGGCCGCCCAGAAGAAGTTGTTGTCCCAAAGTTCATCCACCCCACCGAACTCGACCAGGTCTCCGGTGTGAACGATAAACCGCGGCTTGTCCTTCTCCATCGCTTCGATGACCATCCGATGGCGCTTGGGGAAGGTTCGTGTGTCTCCATAGACAGCAAACGTGAAGTGATCAAGCGCAGGAGCGGCGGTCCAAAAATGGCCCAGCGCGCTTGTCGCTACGGTATTTCCGCCTGCGTCCTTCAACTCGACCCGATAGGCGTATTCTGTGTTAGACACAAGGCCGGTGAAAAGCGCATGATAGACATGCTTATTGGATCCGGACTCCGCTGGGACATTAAGTGTGGTGGTGAACTCCCCGCTCGTCTCATAGTCGTTGCGGGTTGCATAATCAATCACACCGACAAACGGTTCTGCCGTCTTCCAAGAAACGGCCACGCTGGAGTTGGGGTTGCTATCCAGGCCGAGATAGGGGCTGCGGATGAACAGTTGATTCTGCCCCCGGACGAGGCCGACGGTTAAAACCAGTAACAAGACAATCAACAATAGACCTGTTTGTTTCATTAGCCGAGTCATTTGAATATTCCCTCCTTTACATCTATTGATAAAAGACCCATCTCTTGCTGAGTTGCATCTGGATCATGGTAATAATAAAGATGAGCACAAACAGGATATTGGCCACCGCCGCTGCCTGACCCAAGTGCCACGCCCCCCCAAAGCCCACATGATAGAAGTAGACCATGAGCGTCATCGCAGAGTTCAGCGGTCCGCCCGCTCCGCCGGGCCAAAGAACGTAGACCTGCTGAAAGATCTTGAATGCTCCGATGAGTGAGATAATAAAGACGAAGAAGGTCGTCGGCGAGAGGAGAGGGAGGGTGATATGGCGGAACCGGTACCAGCCGGTTGCTCCATCGACCTCCGCTGCCTCATAGTATTGCTGATCGATATTCTGTAAACCGGCCAGGAAGAGCACGATGTCGAAGCCGATGAACTTCCAGATCCCCATCAGGATAACAACAGGCATGGTGTAGTGTGGGTTGTTGAACCAGTCAATCAGGTTAAGGCCGAGAAGATGATGGAGGAAGTAATTGAGAAGACCATAGTCGCGGTTGAAGATCCAGAGGAACACCATCGCCGCGGCAACGGTGTTGGTTATGTAGGGAAGGAAGAAAGCAGTGCGAAAGAAGGATCTGCCGCGAATCTTGGAGTTGAGTAAAACGGCGATGAACAGCGCAAGTGCCATTGTTGGGATGACGCTTGCAAGCACGTAATAGACCGTGTGCCACAGCGAGAGCCAGAAGAGATCATCCTGGAAGATCTTCACGTAGTTCGCGAAGCCGACGAACGGCTTCACTGGGGCGAACGACAACCAGCTATGGAAACTGACAAAAAATGAATTAATAAACGGATAGAAGGTGAAGGTGCCGAGAATGACAAACGCCGGGAGGAGGTAGAGGTAGGCCTGGGCGGTATCGCGCCAGAAGCGACCTCGTCGGTAACGGCGCATACCGATTGCAAAACTTCTCTTCATACCCTCTCTCCCTGTTTAAAACGGGGGAGGAGAATTTCTCCCCTCCCCTATCTATCTCTTAGTGGCTTAGATACTCGCTATCGATTTTCTGAGCAGCTGCATCCAGAGCCGCCTTGGGAGTCGCCTTTCCAAGCATCACCTGTTCAAAGGCCGTCTCGATCTCGCTGCGGATGTTGTACATGTTCGCTTGATGCGGATAGACAAAGCCTTTCAGGATCATGTTCGTAGTCGCCTTTCTGTCAGGGTGCGTGGCGACGTATTTCTGCCACGCATCAGAGGCGGCGGCTGACTTCAGCACTGGGAGATAGCCCGTGCCCTCGGCCCACTCGATCGTCGCCTTCTGCGAAAGTAGGAACCTGACGAATTCAACGGCTGCAGCGCGCTGGACCTGTGTAGTTCCGATCTTGAACACACCGATATTCGTCCCCTGAATCATCGACTCGCCGTTGATCGATCCGGCGGGCAAGTCGGCGGTCATCCAGCCGTGTTTCCCCTTGCTGGCACTGGCGACAAATGTGATTCCGGCCGAGGAGCCAATATACATCGCGACCTTGCCTGCCCCAAAGGGATCAGAGAGGTAGGCCGACTGATACAGGCTATACGGTTTTAGTTGTAGAAGATAATTCATCGCCTGGATTCCGGCCTCGCTGTTGATCAGGCATTTGGTCATATCTTCATTAAAGATCTTCCCTCCTGCCTGATGAAAAAACTGAATGAAGAACTCAGTGTAAGGACGAATACCGAAACCATACTGCACCGTGGTGTCACCTTTGACAACCGTGAGATCCTTGGATACCTGGAGGAGCTCGTCCCACGTCTTGGGCGGTTGCTTCATAAGGTCGGTGTTGTAGAACAGGACCATCGCCGATTTATTGAATGGCACGGTCATCAACGCCTTCTTCCCATTGACCAGATAGGTGTTCGATTCGATCAGCGATTGAGGTATGTCGACGATGGTCGCCGGAGAAAGCTGGTCGCCAAGCGGCATCAAGGCATCAGCCTCGAGGAACTTCATTGTCCAGTCCTCGTACATCTGCGCCATCACCGGAGGATTTCCCGCCATGATGGCCGCGAGGAGCTTGGTAGAAAGGTCTCCGTACCCCCCTTGGTAGGCGAGGTTGATCTGGATATTCGGGTGGTCAGCCATAAACTCATTGGCCAGTGCTGTGAGGGTATCTAGGTTGGCGCGTGTCATCGCGTGCCAGAAGGTTACCTCCACCTTCTTCGTTGCAGCGACTGTATTCACCGCAAAAAGCCCCAATAACGCTACTGCGAGCAGTAATATCAACCCTTTTTTCAACAACTTACTTCACCTCCATTAAATTTGCGCCTTTCCTTCACCTAAGAGTTAACAACTTTCGTTTCTCTTCCTTTGTGCCCCTCCTTTACCACCTCCTCGTTTATTTAATTCCACTGCGTGCGATGCCTTGAATAAATTGCTTCTGCGCGAAGAAGAAGAGGATTAATATCGGCAACATGCCCATCGTCGCAGCAGCCATTAACTGATTAAAATAGGTTCCGGCCGCGGTGCGGAAATAGGAAAGCCCAACCGGGACTGTCCGCATTGTGGGGGTATTAGTGACGATCAACACCCACATGAATGCGTTCCAGCTTCCGATGAACTTGAACAAAGCCACGGCGGTGATCCCCGGCCGCGAGATGGGGACGATGATCCGCCACAAAAAACCCAACCGCCCCGAGCCATCGATCCGGGCCGCATCCCACAGCTCATCAGGGATGGATAGGAAGAACTGACGCAAAAGGAAGATCCCGAAGACGGATACAATGAACGGGACAATTAGCGCGTAGTAGGTGTCGATCCAGTGAAAGCTGGTCAGGGTGATGTAGTTTGGCACGAGGAGCATCTCGCCGGGAATCATCATTGTCCCCAAAAAGGCGACAAAGATAACATTCTTACCGAAAAAGTCCATTTTCGCGAAGGCGTAAGCAGCAAAGATGGTGGCAATCACCTCGCAGATCGTCTCGACGATGGCAATGAAGAAACTGTTGAAAAAGTACTTTCCAAATGGAGCGGTATTCCAAGCCTCCACATAGTTCTGCCACCTAAAGATCGACGGGATCAATTTCGGCGGCATCGTCAAGGTTTGGCTCAACGGCTTGAAGGAGGTGGAGATCATCCACAGGAAGGGAAGAAGCATCACGATGGCACCGACAAGCAATAAGAAGTATGTGGTAAAAAGATACGCCCGACGCTGTGCTTTATAAGAGTAACCCCGTTTGACTGGTTCTCTCTCTTTCATTCCCCCCCTCCAAAATTTAGTATACTCCTTCCTGCCCCCATTAGGCAAGTGAAGAACCCCGACCACAAGGGGCATCTCAAAGTCAAAAGTGCAAGAAAAGCTTCAACTGCCCGCCAAAAAGCATGCAGTTCCAACTGGACATCGAATCCAGTTGGAACTGCATGAATTCACCCACCCTCCCAGAATGAGCGTTGCTGATCAACTCCCGTTGCTATGAGGAACTCGGCAACACGGAGATCTCGTAGGTGCCCTTGTAGTTGACAGCGATTCCGATGACCGTTGTAGTAGTTCCGTTCGCCGGCAGGGTTCCCTTAGACATGTACACCACTACCGCACCTGACCCGTCGTTGAGATCAAAGTTCTTGGAGCTTACGTTGGACACGGTCCCGGTGGCCGTTACGAGCATCTCCGGGTACTTCGCCGCTTCTCCCGTCTTGATTACGATCGGAGCTGGAGCGGTCGTGTGGCCGGTAACTTTAACCGAGGTCACGTCAATCTCGAACGACCCGTTGTACGAGCTAAGCACTCCGTTGACCGTGACTATGTCTCCAGAGTTAATCGTGCCGTGTTCACCATACAGATGCATCCCGTACCCGTCTGAGGTGATGTACGCGGTTTCGTCGCTGGGCACCGTGGCTACAACACCGGTGGTAGTGACGGTTTGTTCGTAATACAACTTGACGTTTGTGCGGAGATCCGAAAGCGCAGGGTTTTTCTTCACAGCGCCTCGCTTAAACGGGGTGTAACTAGCCGCGTTGTAGAACCTGATCGGAGCGATAACGTAGTTGCCGGTGCTGTTGACCACCACCCCTTCGACGTACACTTCCACTGTTGAAGGGATTTTGGGCAGCGGCGTGAGCGCAAGCATGTCGACATGCGTTTTTCCCTCAGAGATGTACATTACGCCGTTGAAGTTATGCACGGTGCCTTTGACCAACACGATGAGCCCATCGTACTTGCCGAGCTCATCCAATACAGGCTGGAACGGGAGCGGCAAGAGCGCTGTCCCAGGGAGAACTACCGGTGGAGCGACTGCCGATATCTCAAGCTGTCCTTCGTAAATGTCGACGGCACCCGTTACCTGGACGATCTGTCCGGCGGTGAGGTTCGGAGACCTGTTCTGTACGTGTCCCAGCCACAGTTCCAACCCGGCGATCTGGGAGCCGGACACGCTCGTGAAGTAAGCGGTCGGACCGAACACCGCTTCCACTGTTCCGCGCACTTTGACAAGCTTGCCGATGTAGTCGTACGAATTCGTTGCGATCTCGGTCAATTCAGCGATTTGCGCAGTCGGAAGCTTGGCGGGGACAAGGGTTATCGTCTTCCACAAGGAGGCGACGCGCGCCGCCGCCTGAGAGACGAGATCGGCGTTATCGAGTATGATCCCCACTTCCCGGTTGTCATACATCGAGGTGTAGGAAACATTTTCGGAGCCGATGAAAAGATATTTGTTATCCGTTATGATCATCTTAGCGTGGATAAACGGCTCCTTAACCGTTCCCACGTGTACGCCAGCGACAGCCAGGGACGCCAATGCATATTGGCCGGAAGCCCGTGTGACGTTCGACTGGGGCTCAATGAGCTGTACGTTGATCCCCCGTTTTGCTGCGTTCTCAATGACGGTAAAGAGTTTCCCCTCGGGGACCTCTTCCTCTACGATGACCAACGACTGTTGCGCGTTGTCCACCAGCCACTCGATATCGGATTCACTGTTCGGGCTTAGCACGAGATACTGGCGCGGAGATGACCCGGCGGGAGTGTCCGCCCAATCGGCCGCAAATACCTGGTCAAGGGCGTTTGCCAACCGGGGATCGGTCGTTACAACGTTGGCTTCAAAGCTTTCGGTGGTTCCTCCATAAGTGTAGTTCGATGTTCCGAACAACGCTCGCGTGTTATCGGCGATAATGAACTTTGCATGGTCATAGGTGAACCGCGCCGGCGCCCATTTGACCTGCGCCCCCAAAGATGTAGCTTCCTTGTACGCTGTTTGTGCTTGTGATTCCATGTTGTAGGGATGTTGGGTGAGAATTACCTGAACTTTCACCCCGCGGTTCACGGCATTGCCGATCGCACTGAAAACATCGTGCGACGTCATGATGTACACTTCGATTTTCAAGTCCGCTTTTGCGCCGTTGATTATGCTCAAGAATGGAGCCGATCCAGCGTCTGGTTCGAAGAAGATTGTGGTGAGGGTTGTGCTTGTCTGAACTACCGGTTGTGCGAGAGCGGCAGGGGTGATAACTGCCAGCAACGCGGCCAGAATGATCAGTAAACCGATTAACGACCGTTTCATACGCGGTCACCTCCATTTTTTAAAAATCGTTAAGTATACTGCACAACTCTTGGCAGATCAATGCCAAGAGTTGTCTCATGCAAGATGAGCATGAAGCGAGGCGGTGAATCTCATGGGGATGTCCCGTCAATTGTTAAGGCTCTATTGCTAGTAACTGTTGTCGATGATGGATCATTGGTATCCTACCGCAGTTAGCAACCAGGCTTGAGGGATGGCCGCGGTGGAATTTTGATTCGGCCAGCAATGTCCATCATCTATCGA
>CAJVYM010000046.1 GCA_913009415.1 uncultured bacterium | reverse complement strand
TTAATGATACGGCGACCACCGAGATCTACACTCTTTCCCTACACGACGCTCTTCCGATCTAGGGAAAGTACGTACTGCTCATTATCAGTCTCATCCTTGGATTTAGCTTGGTTGTGAGCGCGCAGCAGGCGACGTTGACCACATGGAGAATTCCGAGTGTTGGGAGCATGCCGCGGCAGCTCGGGATCAGCTCATCGGGGAACGTGTTCTTCACCGAGCACGGAACGAGCAAGATTGGCCTTTTGGACCCGCATGCGAACACGATCTCCGAGCGAACCGTTCCTCATCCACCGAGCGGCCTGGTTGTCGGTGGCGCGAACAGCTTCTACTACACGACCCCGGACTACACCGGAATCTCGCTTCTGGTGTTCGACGGAGGTGGGCACGATTGGAGCGTCCCCGCTCCCGGTGCCTGGCTTGAATACCTCGCGTCCACCCCGTCCGGGCCGGGCGTAGTGAACCTGTGGGTCAACGAACGCAAGGCCGCTGCTGTTGCCCGCTTCTCGCCCAGCTCAACGGCGGTTACACTCCCCTTCATCACATCGCCGTCGTTTTCCGTTAGTCCGGCCGAGTCGACGATCACCGCTGTGGTCACCCCTGCCTCCCCGCTGTTGCCGAGCGGGGGTATACCCTTAGTAAGCGTCATTCTCCCCTCGCTTGGGATGACGAGTGGAGCGTTCACCGAGTGGCACCTTACCGGGACAGGACAGGTGAGACGGGTGGCCGTCGCCCCCAACGGACACGTTTGGGCGACCGATGAGACGAGCAACCTGTACGATCTCAATCCGGCGCACAATACAGTCAGGTTCGCAGTCCTCCCCACCGGAACGACGGCGTTGGGGATTGCTGTTGCACCAAGCGGCGACGTTTGGTTTACCGACACCTCCCGCCCGGCGATCGGGAGGCTCGATCCGACGACCAATGATACGACACTTTGGCAGATTCCAGGCGGCTCGGAACCGTTTGACCTTATTACAACCAGCTCCGGCGGAATCTGGTTCACCGATCGAGGCGCTGACGCGATCGGGTTCCTCGATCCGACGACGAACGAGATCGACGTGTACTCCCTTCTCGCAGGATCGCATCCAACGTATCTTGTAAGCGATGGGAGCATCGGCGTCTGGTTTGTCGCCGAGGTAGGAAACTACGTCGGACATCTCGCTCCAAGGATCACCCTCGGTCCGCAGACGCTTCACACAGCAGGGACGTCTATGTTTACCGGATACAGCATGCAACAAAACGGGAACAGCTTGCAGACGGCAGTTCAGTACACCTACGACGGGAGCGCTGGCTTGCCGGTGGTAGTTGCCATCAGTGTGCTGTCCGGAGGAGTGGCGCTATCCGACTTCACCGTTGTACCGTTTACCATTAAAAAAACGGGAAAAGGGACAGCATCGGTCAGTCTAAAATACACAGGGACGAAGAGCGTGACCGGCGACCAGATAGCGATTGTAATGTCCGATCTATTGGGAAACGAAATTGTCACTAAGAAGATAGCCATGAACACTACGTGGACACCCTAGATATCAGTAAGGTACGCGGATGGAGTAATCCTCCTTTCGCGTACCTTCTTTATCTTCTTAGGTTCTCATCTACAGTGCCATCGGGGAGCATGTTGTCCGGGTGCATCTCCCCGTGCTCCTCCATCTGATAACGTACACACGATTCCCAGTTTCCGTGGCAGTAACCCTCGACCCACTTTGCGTCGAGTTTCCCGCTCTCGTAGAAGCGCTTCATCGGGCAAAGGGGATACCACTTGCATGTCTTGTTCTGATTAGCCATTTCACCTACCACCACGCCGGGATATTTGCGCTGATCCCGATGGACCCGTACGGTTGGAAGGATGTTCCGCTGACGCCGAGGGCAAGGTCGATCGGGACGGAGAATAGGTTGAATCCAATCCCCATCCCGAGGCGATCGATCCCCCCTGTGGGGACGAGTGAGAGCCCCCAGCGCATGTTGACCAACCAGAGCCACGCTTCTCCACCGATAGTAACCAGCACTTTCCCCTCGGACAGACTGACGTTTACCGCCAGTGCCGCCCCAGGGATGGCGAAAAGCGCTGCTCCCGCTCGCAGTTCCATTGGAAGACTCCCGCCGAACAGTCCCGAGGCGATATGCATGACGCTCCCTCCAAACGCCCACTGTGATCCACGATAGAGCACTCCCGCGTGAAAGGAGATCCCTGACTTGGTTCCGGATGCGTAGGCCACCCCGAGGCCAGCGGTGGCGCCGGCAAAGACGGGAAACGCAAACGTCCCCCAGGCTTCCTGATCGCTTCCCTGTTTGTACATGCTCCAGGTGACGGTGGGACTGTTCGCTGCGGCGATAGACGCTCCGGCAAGCAGCAGTGGCTCTTTAGGCGACAGCGTGACCACAAATGCCCCGTGTACCCCTGGCGAGTCGACCGCTCCCGCCGGGTTCCACAGCGGGGCCAAGGGTCCCGAGCCGACAGCCGTATAGGTCGACCCCATTCCGGGGTCGATCGGCACGGCAACTGCGTTGACCGCGATCGGGAGAAGAAGAAGCGTCACTACGAGCAGGTATCTAGCCATCGCTACCAAGGGGAGACAACGTGAAACGCCTCCACACAATCTGCTTGCGGATCGGTGGTGCGGGAGGATACATTCGTGTACTGGATCTCGATGCCAGGGACGAATTCTTCCAACACCTTGGCCACTCCCTCCATGAACGCACGCTTATGAATCGCGCACACGTCACGATGCTGCACCCCGGTCTGCTTCTGAGCCACCGGGGAAGGGCAGTAGACATTGCTCTCCGTCTTGAAGTAAACGGTGTCCCCCTCCTGCTCGAAGACCGGCTGGTTACCCCCGCGACGGGTGAAGAACTGCTGGAGAAGTTGCAACAGGCTTCCAGGTGGGTCATTGATTATCCCCTCTCTGGACATAGTTTTCTCCTTGAGCAGGGCAAGGAGGAGATCGTATCCGCTCTCGTATCCGCAGGAGAAATAGTACTTGCGCACGGCCGGATAGGCTGCGTCACCGAATTCATCGATCATCGCCTTGATGTCGAGATACTCCTCCACTCGCACCTCGCAGCTCAGGTTGTCGTCACTTCGTACGCGTTCGCTCATCATCGCCTCCTTACAAGAGACGATACCGGGCATTGGCCGGAAGAGCAACTGATTGTTGTCGTCCGATCACGATGTGGCATACAATAGAAGCGTGAGCTGAGCTGCCACCCCCGTAGGGGGATGTGCACTGGCAGCACTGAGGGACAATGTGTGCTGGGCGATGATGTCGAGCATGAACGAAGAGACCATCCAGAAACGAGGGGATGAAGCATGCACATAGGTCTTTTTTCCGATGCCTACCTTCCGGAGATCAGCGGGGTGACGACGACCGTACACTGGCTCAAGGAGGAACTGGAGAACCTGGGGCACGTGGTCTACGTCTATGCGCCCCATTACGAGGGGATAAAGGAGGATGAAGCGGGGATCTTTCGCTTTCATTCCGGGCGTTTTGCTTTTCATAAGGCCAGCCGTGTCGCTCTTCCCTATAGCAGAGCGGCGACGCGCAGTTTCAAGGAGCTGGATATCCTACACAGCCACACGCCATTCTCCATGGGACTGGTCGCTGTCGGAGCGGCTACGCGCTATCACCTGCCGCACGTTCACACCTATCACACACACCTGATGGAAGACAGGAAATACCTGCCGCGCGCGCTTCGCCCGCGCGAACGAGAGACCGGAAAGATCATCGCTGCCTTCTGCAACCGGTGTACGCTCATCACCGCTCCATCGACGGCGTTCAAGGAAGAGCTACTGGGCTACGGCGTGCATCGTCCGATTCGCGTCTTCCCGTTTGGGGTGAAGCTTTCACTCTTCAGGCAGCCACCGATCTGGGATCCGCGTGTCGAATTGAACATACCACAGAAGGCAAAGATGTTCCTGTACGCAGGGAGGCTGGCGATGGAGAAGAACCTTCCCTTCCTGATTCGGGCCTACGCACAGATTCACGCGCAGGATCCGACCTCTGTGCTCGTATTGGCCGGTGACGGCCCGCTGCGCGAACGCACGCAGGAGGAAGTTAAGGAGATGGGGATCGGTGACGCGGTTCGGTTCACCGGCTTTCTCGACCATCCGCGTCTGGTCGATCTGTACAAGGCCGCTGACCTGTTCCTCTTTGCCTCAAAGACGGAGACACAGGGGTTAGTCCTTGTCGAGGCGATGGCGGCAGGGACGCCAGCGGTCGCTATCGGCGCTCTGGGTGTACTCGACGTGGTACAGGATGGGGTAAACGGTATCCTCGTTCCGGAAGATAAGGATACATTTGTTGAAGCAGCGCTCGCGCTTGCAAACGACGAGGAACGCCGCTCATTGTTGCAACGGGGAGCACTTGCTACGGCCGAGGAACTCTCGACACGCAACTCCACCCTGCGCCTCCTCGAAGTATTCGAGGAGTGCCTAAACGGCTTGCCGGAGTAGTAACCGTAGCAGAAAACATCTGGCAATTGCCGCTAGCACATAGTGGGTGGATCAGTGAAAGGCTCCTCGTGAGTGTCTCATAAAGGAGATGATCTTTGATGCGAGCAGTGTTAGTTTCAGCTGAGGTATCTCCATTTGCTAAAGCGGGTGGGCTTGCCGATGTGGCCTCTGCTCTCCCGCGCGCACTGAGTGAACTTGGCGTCGACGTGCGGGTGATCATGCCCAAGTATCGAAGTGTTGAAGAGAAGACGCCATTGGAGGAGCTCGCTCGTTTCTCGGTTCCTGTGGGGAAGAAGGATGTGGAGTGCATCGCCTATCGCGGGCGATTGCCAGGAAGTGATGTTCCGGTCTTCTTCTTGGGGAATGATCATTACTTCGATCGGGCCCAGATTTACGGAGAGGGAGGCGGTGATTACCCTGATGCACTGGAGCGGTTCGTCTTCCTATCGCGTGGAGCGCTAAAGTTGCGTGAAGAGCTGGATTGGCACGTGGACATAGTCCATGCCAACGATTGGCACACAGCCCTCATCCCCGCCTACCTGCGAGCGGGGATAGGCCCCAGTAGTGCACGCAGTGTGCTCACCATTCACAACCTGGCCTACCAGGGTGTTTTCCCATGGGAACAAGCAGCGACGACTGGGCTGAGCGACGAACTGCTCGCTTCGTTTCAGCACGCGAGGAAGCTGAATCTCCTGCGTGGGGGGATACTGCAGGCGGACTACCTCACTACTGTCTCCCCATCTTATGCAGAAGAGATTCTGATCTCTGGTGAGGAACTTGAGGATGATCTGCGCTCCCGCCGTAGTGAACTTGCGGGGATACTGAACGGTGTTGACTACGAGGTGTGGAATCCAGAGACCGATCCGCACCTGTGGGCAAACTACTCGGCCTCCGATTGCGGGGGCAAGGAGGAGAACAAGAGGCGTCTTCTCGACGAATTGGGCCTCGATGTTGACCCGAGCGCTCCCCTTGTGAGGATGATCTCGCGGCTGGCCGAGCAAAAGGGGTTCGACCTTGTCATGGCCTCCTTCGAGCGTATGCTCTCGTTTGGGATCGGGTTCGTCCTCCTCGGGACCGGTTCTCCTCAGATAGAGGAGTTCTTTAGATCTGCTACGGAGAAGTATCCGAGGCAAGTGGCGGCACTGATCACCTTCTCCGAGCAGTGGGCGCACCGCATTGAGGCCTCTTCCGATATCTTCCTCATGCCGTCACGCTTCGAGCCGTGTGGCCTAAATCAGATGTACTCCCTGCGCTACGGTACTGTTCCCGTCGTGTGTGCGACGGGCGGTTTGCGCGATACCGTTCACGAGTACAATCCTCATAGCAAAAGTGGAAATGGCTTTACCTTCCGGGATTACGACGCGGAGGAGATGCTTTCTTCCCTGCGGCGTGCGATTGGTCTCTACAAGGAAGATCCGCAAGCATGGATGGAACTGCGCGATCGCGGGATGGCCGAGGATCACTCGTGGGAGGCCTCCGCCAAGGAGTACCGCGATCTGTACGAACGCGCTCTAGCTACACGCGCTTAAGGATGCGAAATCCCCTTCTTGGGATCACGGTAGTCGATGGGACCGGCGCCTGCACGAAGAGGTCGATCCAGTTTCCTGGAGAGGCTAGATTAAGCGGCTCGTCTTCATCACCGGTGTTGATCGCAACGATGATCTCTTCCTGGTCTAACTTGCGCTTGAGGACCAGGTGGTGCTCGCGGGCTGTGATGAACTCGATTGTCCCACGTCGGAGGCAGGCCTCCTGCCGTCGAAGATGGATAAGCCGGCGGAAGGTTTCGAGCACCTCTTTATTCCACGTTTCTTCCTCCCAGGGGAAGGGACGACGACAGTCCGGATCACTTCCCCCTTCCAGTCCGATCTCGTCGCCGTAGTAGATCGCGGGGGCTCCGGGGAAGGTGAACAGGAACGCCGCGGCGAGGATGAGTCTGCGCGCATCCCCGCCCGCAAGGGTGAGAAAGCGCGGTTTGTCGTGGCTGCCAAGGAGGGTGTAGGAGGTGTAGTTCGCCTCGTTGGGGTAGCTGTGCCAGATGCTGCGCACAAAGTCGGCGAAACGGCCGGCTTCCCAGTCTCCCTTAGCGAAGAAAGAGACGAGCCCATCCCACAGTCGGTAGTGCATCACCCCGTCGAGCGCATCGTGCTTGAACCACGAGGTGGCGAGCCCCATCACCTCTCCCACGACGTAGGCATCGCTCTTCTCCTCCTTGGCGACGCGACGGATATCCTTGACGAAGTCCGGGGGGAGGTAGTCCGTCGTGTCCAGCCGCCAGCCGTCAATTTCGTATTGACGGATCCAGTAGCGAACGACGGACAGCAGGTACTCTCGCACCTTGGGGTTCTTGTGGTTCCACTCGGGCATGGAGGGAACACCGGCAAAGCATGCATAGTTCGGTTCTGGTTCGCTGATGACTTCTGCTCCCTCGATCGTAAACCAATCCCAGTATTCGGATTCTCTCCCACGCGCCATCGCGTCGAGGAAGAACGGGTGTTGCTCGGAGCAGTGATTGAACACACCATCAAGGATGATGCGCATCCCACGGGAATGAAGAGCGTCCACCAGTTCGACCAGCGCAACGTTTCCACCGAATGAGGGATCGATCGCAAAGTAATCGACCGTGTCGTACTTGTGGTTAGATGGCGATGTGAAGACCGAGGTGAGATAAAGCGCATTGATCCCCAACCACTGCAGGTAATCGAGTTTCTTGGTTATCCCCGCAAGGTCACCGCCCGAGAATGAGTCTCGCGTCGGGACCTCCTCCCACGGCTGCGTTCCTGGCGGATCAGTCGTGTGATCTCCATCGCAGAATCGATCGGGGAATATCTGATAGAATACCGTGTTATAGATCCAAGTTGGTGCTCTATATTCCACAGTTGCTCTCCTTGTTATCCCTTAGTTGCTTCTCAATGCAAGCTTTGAGACAATTTTCCCTTGAAGAGCGTCAAAGCTTCCTACTTCACACCAGTGGTCGAGATTCCCTGGATAAAGTAACGCTGGAAAGCTATAAAGACGCCAATAACCGGTACAACAGCAATCGTAGAAGCAGCAAAGACTAAGCCCCATTCCGTCATATGTTCTCCTTGAAACAGCGCTATGGCAATTGGGAGAGTCCACTTGGAGGGATCATTCAGAAATGTCAGCGCCAGCACAAACTCATCCCATGCCATCAAGGAAGTGAAGATAGTCACGACCGCTAAAGGTGCTTTTGCCAGAGGTATGAAGATTCGAACATAAATCGTGAAGAGACTTGCACCATCGATATGAGCAGAATCTTCTAATTCCTTAGGAAGTCCCTCAAAATATCCCTTTAAAAGAAATGTGTTGAACGCTAGATTTCCGGAAGTATAAAAAGGGATAAGTCCCCACAGACTATTCAATAGGTGCAATTGCTTAGCCAGGATGAACTGAGGAATAATAAGGAGCATTCCTGGTATCATTAAGGCAGTCATCAAAGTCCAAAAGAAGAAACTCTTACCAGGGAACTCGAATCTAGCAAAAGCAAATGCCATCATTGAAGAAATGGCCACAGCGAGGACAGTAGTTCCCGCTGTTACAAGAAGGCTGTTCAGAAAATACTGCCGAAAGTTCTCGGACTTCCAAACCTTCACAAAATTACTGGCAGTTGGCTCTCTTGGTATGAATTGAGGAGGAAGTTCCAGGACATAGGTATGTGACTTGAAAGCTGTAGAAACCATGTATAAAAACGGAGCGAGCATGATCAAGGCGCCCAATAGCAGTAATACAACAGTGATACCGTTTGCTATGCCTTTTCGTTGTTGCACGTTTCCCCCTTTTTAATATTGGATCTTATGATGAAGGTATTTATATTGTAGGAAACTAGCAATAAAGATCACGGCAAACAAGATCCAACTAAGGGCTGCTCCATAGCCGAAATGTAGGTAATCGAAACTTTGGGTATACATCCAGCTCAGCACCACTTGAGTTTGGTTGAAGGGTCCGCCATGCGTAATAACATAAATGGAGATAAAAACATTAAAGGAACCAATACCCAACATAATCAGAAGAAATACTAAGGTCGATCTAAGAAGCGGAACGGTGATCTTTCTGAATTGTTGTAAACTACTAGCTCCATCAATACCAGCCGCCTCATACAGCTCATGGGGAATAGATTGCAGCCCTGCCAAGAAGATCACCATCGACCAGCCGATCCCTTTCCATATGCCCAGGGCCATGACTACAAACAAGGCTGTCCAAGGTTCAATCAACCAGCCAATGTAATGAGGAATGATATGAAACACATCTTTTAACAAATAATTTATGACTCCTGCTTGGTCATTAAATATATACTTAAAGATAAGGGCGACCACAACCCAGGAGGTTACCACGGGTAGATAGTAAATCGCGCGGAAGACCACACGGCCTCTAAGTCGTCTGTTAAGCAGAAGAGCAGCTCCCAAACCTAGCACCATCTGCCCGGGAACTGTGATGATTCCATAAAGTATAGTGTTTCTGAAGGCAATACCCACAATGGGATCGTGAAAGGCGCGGATATAGTTTTGGAGTCCAACAAACGCCGATTTTTGGATCACTTTCCAGTCTAAGAAACTCATTCGCAAAGAAAAAAGAAGAGGATATACAGCAAAGGTAGCGAAGAAAAGAAAACCCGGTACGAGAAAGAGATAGACCCCCTTCTTCTTGCTGACTTCACTTCCCAGATTCCTCAGTTTCTTTAACATTCGTGTCATCTCTCAAGCAAACAAGGGGTAGACCGGGAGATCCGAGCTACCCCTCTTCAGCTTCGGTTATTTGAGCAATTGATCGATCTTCTTTGCTGCTTCCGTCAGGGCCTGCTTAGGAGTCTTTCCTCCGCGCATGGCGGATTCGACAGCATCGATAAGGGCAGCCCTAATCTCCTGCCAGGCGGGATGGGAGGTTCGAGCCTTAGCTGTCTGCAGTTGCTCTAGGTAGATGGGGTAGTACTGATGCGTCTTCATGTATTCCGTACCGATGACGGATTTCAAGACCGGCACTTGCCCAACTTTGGCCATCGCCAATTGAACCTCTTCGGAAAGCATGAACTGGACAAATTTCCAGGCGGCTTCTTTGTGGTCGCTCTGTTGGAAAATAACCACATCCTCGCCGCCTACGACGGAGATGCTCCCACCAGGACCCGCAGGAAGCAGAGCTGGATGGAGCTCCAGATCTGGGTACATACCCTTCATGATGGGAAAGATCCATGGACCCGAAAGGAGCATTGCATACTTGTTCTGGGCCAAGCCATCATACGTACCAATGCCACCCCCGAAGACTGTGGGGGCAATGGCCCCTGCCTTGTAGAGATCGACGATGAACTGAAGTGCCGCTATGCTCTTGGGGCTGTCCAAGTAGCCTGAAGCTTCCGAAACCTTCGGATCGGTGATCATTCCACCGCCACTCCACAACCACGGTAGTGTAGCCCATGGGTATGTGCCTCCCATGGCGAACCCCCATTGATCGATCTCGCCGTCTCCATTGGTGTCCTTAGTTAGAGCCTCTGCATCCGCCTTGAATTCCGCCCAGGTGCTCGGTGGACCTTGGATACCAGCAGCGTTGAACATCTCCTTGTTCCAATAAAGAACCCTGGTATTCGTATCCAACGGCAGACCATAGTAAAACCCATTCCAATAGCATGTGCTTAGCGGCCCTGCAAATGTATTCTTTGCATAAGCCTGAAAGTCTGCAAAGTTCTGATCCAGCGGGGCCAGTGCACCCATGTCCGCAAACTCGGGGACCCAGATGATGTCCATTCGTGCCAGATCTGGAGCTACACCACCTGCCATAGAGGTTATTAATTTACGATGAAATTCATCGTAAGGGAACTGCACAGGTTTGACTTCTATCCCTGGATTGGCGGCCTCGAATTCGGGAATTAGCACTTCTACCAACTCTTTGTTCTCCGCTGCGCTGTACGTATGCCAGAAAGTGATTGTGGTCTTTGTCTGAGCCGTGCCGACAAGCCCTACTACCCCTATCAACATACCTATCAAGAGCCCTAGAACCAATGAACGTGTTGATCTTTTCATTCTTCTACCTCCTTGGATTTCGTCTGAAGACCTGATACTGCAACCAATCAACCAAGATTAGCACCTCCTTTTGTCTTGACCACAATGAGATCCCAATAGTCTAAGCGGGGTATCATGAACTTCATGCTATTTGTGGTACGCTCGAAATCTAGTAGAACAGCACGCCCTTGTTTGAAGTCCGGGGAGGCTAAATGTATGCACTCAATACTTCTTGGGCTTACTGATGAAAGCTCAATCGTGATATCTGTGAGAACACTAGGGGGGGCTCCTTGGTCATCTTTCCAAGACGCGCTAACACCGATAAGGTTCACTAGGTTAATCATCGTATAGCCTAGTCTCTCCCTGGCTATCACCCAGACTGTATTGGGTTTTCCATAATCTGCAGTTGGAATTCCCCGCAAAGACACGTTAATATCAGTCTCTCTGACCCCATCATTTAGAACTTCTTCATAGCGAACTACAAAATCATAATAATCTCGCATAGTATTCTGTAAACGGAGGCTCATCAACTGGTGTTTGGGAAAATACGGATCGGACAACATCCCATTGAGCTCACCGATCTCGACATGGAACGCTCCATTCGCAAAAATCACAGCGTCAGCTAATCTTACAGAGATCTCTTGAGAAGGAGGGATATAGGCGGCCAAAACGACCATCTTGCCCTTGCTTAACAGTCTTCCTTGCTTAATGATCTTACCAAGGTCCGCATACGTAACATTGGGCGGCCATACCTCTATGTAGACGATATCCTGCTTGGCCGGGGCTACTGCCTGAATAGGCCAATTATTGACGGCATTGAAGACGATTCCAGCGTCAGATTTCACTTTTGTTAGTGTCTCTTTGGCTGCATCGATGAAAGCAGGAAAGGCCTCAGCCATCTCAACCCTCTCTCCGGCGCTGTCAAATCCGGATCTAGGGGCGCCGTATTGATCAATATGAATGCCATCAAAATCAGTATCTTGCAAGACCTCAGTAAATTGTTCTAGTAGATGGGTTTGCCATGGGCTTCCCACAGCGGGATTCATTATGTAAAGGTAGTCTTCGCCGAAAGTATAGGGCTGATCGGTGGATTGGTAGAGAGCCCAATCTTCATGCCGGAGGTAGAATTCCTTCGATGCACCGTAAATGGCAGTGTAGGCTAGGGCAGCCATATTGTACTGGTGGGCTAGAATGATCTTTCTCTGGACAGTCCGTAAGGATAATCTGCGTCCTGAGGGATCAGTAAACTCCTCTTGAAGTGGAAGAAGAGTATCATGGCGATACATCCAATCGTAGAATTGGACTGCGTTGATGTGGAATTTACTCATAGCCAGAAGTCTGTCAGAGCTATTCCGCTCGTTGGGAGAAAAATCGGATAGAAAGCCATAACGCGGAGATAGCGTCCAAGTTGCTGCAACATCAAAGGCCGTGGAGGCTTCATCCAGCAGATGCTCCTTCTGATCGTAAAGATAAACATCGACGCCATAACCTTTCAATGAGCCCTCAGAAGGAGGTACCCATTCTACGGTAAATGTCTGTTTGATGGTTCTTTTGAGTATAATAGTTTGCTCTGAAAGACTTGTTTGAGTGGCTAAATGCACAAAATGCACCTGTAATTTCGCAGGCATATCTTCATCGCTCTTATTTGAGACCTCGATGATAGTGATAACCGTCTCGCCAGGGCGGTATTGAGCCTTATCAGGATAAACATCGGAAATGTGCACTTCGCTTTCGTTTCTCACAATGAATCAGACCTCCTTCTTCTCTTGTGAAGATCAAGGGCCCAAAGGCAGAGAACTATGCTAGAGAGGAAAACTACCTTTTGTCATCATTCCTGCATTTGGAAGCCATTCCGTGAATCATGAATTCATCATCAGCTCATTGTTCTACCTGCTAAGGAAAGAGAGAAGCTCTCATCTGTGGGTCTCACCCACACCGTGTACAAGTTGCTCATACTCGTTACCTCCAAAACTTCCGCTCCTTTCGCCTCCGCCGCCAACTTCCCACTACAGAAGACCTTTAGTGGATAGGTACCACCTAGCGGGAGGGATAACACAACTTGAACCCTTCCTTCCGCTTCTTGAAGACCCCTAATATGTGAGGATGGAGCAGCGATGAACTTATCTCCAAGACCCAAGAAACCTATACCCTCTTTTTCAGGAGCTAATATAAAATAGCTGGCCTCTGCAGGCCTCAATACACCGCGCACTTGTGAAACAATTTTCTTCCCAAAGTAGTCGTAGATTACATGCGTGTTTTCATAAAGCAACCTTGTGTTCACTCGGTATGGGGTCTCCTTCTCGCTGATGTTGAAGATCGCAAGATACACCCACCGAACTTCATCATTGAGACGACTCTCTGTATAAGCAACTAAAATATCCTCTCCTAATGATTCTTGTAGCGGATAGAGTGGATGATCGGGCTTTGCCAAGATGCCATCAGGAAAAGCCAATTGGTCAATGATCGTCTTGTCCACTTTTCCAACCTGGTCCCCTATTCCCACTACCCCTCCGGAAAGAGCGCGCAGCAGTGCCTCTTGCGTTGCTAGCGCATCGCCAAATCCTTCTGGATGGTGAGAGTTGGTAATAAAAAGATCGTGGAATGGCTGCATACCGAGCGCATGAAGGACCATTCCTAAGAGGATATTGTTGAATATATACGCTTGTCGCGGTGTTCTTTCCTTTTCGAACCCGGGCATCCCCTGAGCGGCGAGTTTCTCCAATTGCTGTGATTGCCCAAAGAGGTAGTCCGTATAACTCCTGGCTGCGATGATGTTCGGATGGGCGGTGGCAGCCAGGTTCATGCCCATGGTCTGCATGCACAAGAGCACCGCTAGTCCCTCCTCCTCAAACGCTTCGGCCATCCCGGCGAACCAACGCTCAGCAGCTGTGGGATCGCGTTGCAAGGCGGAGGTGAAATGCTGTTGCGTCCGCAGCCAATCATGCCAGGCCACGATTCCCCCTTCGCTCTTGAGTTCTTGGGCTATTGTTTGGTATACCTGTGGGTCCGCCCCGTCGACACCATATGCATTCTCCTTAGAAAGGGCAGAGAGATGCAGGACATAGGGAAGTCCGGTGCGCTTGGTGATCCCTGACAGGCCATTGGGGTACTTTGAGGGGTCAGGGATGTAACGGATCGCCTGACCGATCTCTTGGTAGGGGTACCAGAGGTCCAGGCCAAGATAGCGAACGGGGATCCCCTCTTTCTTGAAGTACGTGGCAAGTTCTTCCAGGATCTCCCCATTCAAGGGGTGCATAAGCTCACTGTAGTAACCACCGTATGCGTTCCACCAGCCGAGGGAGGAGGTAAGAGGGTGAGAATCTGAGGAGGGACGCTTCTTCCCTCCGCGTGCAAGGAGAATGTCTCCCAGGTGGAGCAACGCGTCTGTGACGTCATCACCGAGGACAAACAGAGTCTCCAACCGTGTCCCTGCCGGCAGGTGGTCAACGGCTCCGTGCAGACCTCGGCCGACTCCGCCATCTGTTCTCACCAATGGGCTGGTGAGGAACAGGTTCGCTGGTGAGATGACGAGGGCTTTGTCATCGGAAAAGAGGACCAGCGGGGCAAACGCCTCTTTGGGGAGGTCATGCGGTCCTCTTCCGATCTTAGCTGTTGGCCAGTAGCCACCGGGGTGATCATCGTTGATTCCGTCCAACCCAAACGTGGACAGGAAGAACGACATCTCCTCGGGGAATGTGAATGTCGGCACTAGGAGCGTCGCGTCTTCGAATGATTCCTCTCGCTTGAGGGCATCGATGTCTCGCAGAAGCTCCCCGTTTATGAGCAGGGAACTCTCATGCATACGCAGAGACAAGGATAGGAACGCCTCACCATCTAGGCTGAATTCGCGCTGCCACAGCTCGTAGCTGCCATGCTCATCCTCTCCATGGGAAGTGCTCCAATTTCCACCCACGATTCCATCCGAGTCCGTCTTCCACACCTTGTGTTGTGGCAGGCGCAGCCCAATCTGGGAGATCCAAGCCACATCGTCGAGATAAACGCCTGCCTGCCCGTTCTTTTCTATCTTTATGCGCATATTCATCTTGCGGTCCTTTCTGTTGGTAGCCGAAAAAATTCAGCAGCAACGATGGTGGCGGCGCCGATGAGGAAGCCATCCTCTCCCAGGAGTGCGGGAACGATCTCCAAATCTTTGGCGGCTTCAGCAAACGAGTGTTCGCGTACCTCCGTCTCGAACGCAGGCCAGAAGAGATCCGACGCCTCCATCCTTCCCCCTCCGAGGACAATCGCCTGTGGGTTTAGAACGTTGACTAGGTTCTTCGCGCCGATACCCAGGTAGTGCCCCATTTGCTCGAAAACTCCAATCGCTCTTGCATCTTTCTTGCGCGCTGCCTGTTCAAGTTGGTCAATGCTTGCGTACCCCAGCTGAATTGTTTCTCGCCTCAGGAATTGGTCCGAGGCGAACACCTCCAGGCAGCCGCGTTCCCCACAGCGACACCTCGGTCCGGAAGGATCGATCATCATGTGTCCCGCTTCGCCCGCGCCACCGAAGGCGCCGCGGTAGAGGCTCCCGTCGACCACCACTCCGGCTCCGACCCCCTCTCCAACGGTCAGGCAGACAAAATTGCGGTAATCGGCACCCGCACCGTGCCAGTGTTCAGCAAGGGTGAGGGCGTTCACGTCGTTCTCCAGGTGAACCGGAAGATCGAGGTGATCTTCCAGTGGCTCCGCCAGAGCGACATTCTCCCACCCGAGGATAGGAGAATAGATATCGATCCCGTTTATCGTGTCCACAAACCCGGAAATGCTTATCCCCACGCCGAGGATGCGCGTGCCGTTGAGATGCTCCACTGCTTTCTCGACCAGGGAGATAACTTGAGAAGCTTTAGGAGAGGGATCAAAGCCCGTCTCGTAGCGGGCACGCACCTCTCCAGACAGGTTCACCCGCGCGGCACGCAGCCTTGTGCGCTCGATCTTTACGCCGATTGCGGAGGCGTAATCGGGATTGAACGACACGAGTGTGGGGGGGCGGCCGGTGCTTGATTCCTTCTTTCCTGCTTCAGTGACGAGTCCCTCATCGATCAGATCTCGGATTCGTCGTGTGAGGGCAGACGGTGCAAGGCCGGTATGGCGCGCAAGATCGGCACGCGACATTGGCCCGTCTGTGCGCAACAGGTTGACAACGAGCCCACGATTGTAGTCGCGTATGAACCTCTGATCGCCCTTTGGTCCTCGCATAGCCCCTCGAACCGAGTTATTTTCTTCTAAGAATTAACTAAGTCACTATACTACACAAAACCTGCCTTGTCAATACCGGCGACGACGAGGAGACCCGCGACGAAGAACGCCTACTGACAGGCCGGAATTCCCCCTCGATCGACTGCGAGTTGCCCGCATCGCGCGTGTCGTCTAGACTGATCATTCAAGCATCGGCTTGATCTCAAAAGAGGATAATGAATTGACTGATCTTCCGCAGTACACAATTCGGGAAAGCGTGCGTGCAAAGCACGTTATCCTCAAGATATCGCTTCATGACGGCCTCGTCGTCGTTGTGCCGCGCGGTTTTGACGTGCGTCAGGTTGCGCAGATCCTCCAAGAGAGGAGGGGATGGATCAATCGCGGGTTGGAACGGATCGAGCGGAAGAAGAGGGTACTGGAAGCAGAATCAGCCTGGGATGTGCCAAAGGAGCTTCCCCTGCGTGCCATCAACGAGGAATGGATGATAGAGTATGAACAGAACCACTCATCACGGATTACTGTAACGATACCCGACGAGATGCACTTGATCCTGTCGGGGAGCACTGCAAATCATGCCTTGATCGGGAGGGCTCTTCGAAGCTTCTTGCTCGCAAAGGCGCGCATGGATCTTCGTGATCTTTTGCTAGCCTTGGCCGATGAGCACGGATTTGTCGTGACCAAGGTGTCCGTAAGATTGCAGAAGACCCGCTGGGGGAGTTGCTCTACCCAAGGGGCGATCTCCCTCAACGCTAAGCTTCTCTTTTTACCTGCCGACCTTGTGGACTATGTGATGATCCACGAGCTCTGTCACACTGTGCATCACAACCACTCGGCCGACTTCTGGCTGCTGGTACAGGAGCATCTGCCACAGGCGCAGACCCTGCGGCGAACCCTGCTCGATGATGCGTGGCATCTTGTCCCACCGTGGTTGGACGGAGTGCAACGTGGATCTCGAGGAACGGGCATAGCTCGCGATCATCAGAGTATTGAGTGATTAGGGAGGTAGGCGATGCAGGCAGTGCTCTATGTGCTTTCAGGGGGCGTTGGGGTTATACTTGCGATCCACTTGGCGATGAACGGACAGGTGGGGGCGCTGCTCGTCAACCCACAGGTGGGAAACGCGATCCAGCTCCTCGCTGTTTCGAGTGGGTAACTGACCGTTGACCATGCTCGCAATGCTGCTCTCAGAATCCAGGGAGCCATGAGAGTTCCAACTGCAGCAAGGAGAGAGACTGCCTCTTGGTCGAAACACCGGCACCTCTTCTCTCGCTCGCTCGCCAGCACTCACTCAAGACGGTAGAGTAGAGGAGCAGGTGACAGGGTTTAGGCTTCGGCATACTTCAGTTACAGGGTTTCCCCGTTGTGGCTCATTAGTCGCATGCCTTGCTCTGTGCCCTACTCCCCCCTCGTCGAACCGGACG
>CAJVYM010000045.1 GCA_913009415.1 uncultured bacterium | reverse complement strand
TCACGTGTTCCATCAGGTTCCACACCAACAGGGATGTCAACAGAATGAATCCCAGCACCTCAATGCGGTCCGGTCTCTTCAGGAAGATGTCGTTGACGATCAACGGATCCTTCAGGAACCCGAAGTTGCGCTCAATCCCCTGTTGCTCTTTGTAAGCCATGAGCACAGCGGTCGGTGCATGAGCCATCTCTCCCTCGGTGGGAGTGTTGGTGAGAAGGACGAAACACCCTGACGCCTCCCTGATCCGTGCCACCTCACCCGCACGCTCAACAACCTCTCCGTCAAGAATGTACTTGACCCGTGATACCTTGCGCTCCCCGTTCTTTGGCGGTCTGCCTCTAGCATACGTCACCTTCTCTTCCACCCGGCAGTGGCAGGAATGGTCGGGCGACTTCTCACTACGTAGCTTCTCCGCCGCTGCCTGGGCATCCTCACGACAGAAGTACTCCACCTTCCCGGCACTGTTCAGCATCCGTTCGGCACTCTCCCGTGATTCTCTCAGCCGGCGCTTGTGTTCCCACTCTCGCACCCTCCCACGATCGGGATGTTGTGATGAATGCACAGCATCTTCACCAGGAACTGCTTCAGATCAGGACGGCGATCCTTGCTGTGCCCGTTCGTCACCTGTAGCTGGTCCTCCTCATTGGTACACAAAGCGTAATCCCCCCACACGCTCACCGAAGTGGTGTCAAAGTGCACATGGCGCATATCTTTAGGGGGTGTAGTAAGTCCCTCTCCAGTTACTACACCCCCCATCTCCAACGGGAATGACCTCGCTGCACGGAACGCTACCTGCGAGAAGAGCTGCTCTGTCCCCACAGCATAGATGGCCTGTCTGCCGTTGGCACAGGCAGGCGTCCATCACTCTCCCTAACGTAGTGTCGTTGAATGCAACCGCGGGGATGTTCCTTCCCAGCAACAACCCAGTATCCACTGACCGGGCAAACCGCTCCAACCGATACAGTGGACTCCTTCCGGAAAGAGTATCCAGCACCATCAACTGCACCACCTCCCTACATCAACCGCTATCTTCGTTGGAACAGCAGCGTTGACCACATCCGCAAGCCCGATCCTTCTGCAGAACTGAGCCACAACAGGAAGGTGTCCTGCTTGAGTGATGTTCATGCCTTCAGCATTGCCTTGACGTTGCTCATCGCGTGCATCTCCTTTGACCAGGAAGCTATTGACAGCTTGGTGTATCTCTAGTATGATACAATAATGAACAAACGTCAAGTGCAGATCGAACAAGAGATTGCCAACATCAAGCAGGCGCTGCTGGAACTCGGGCGCATGCATCCCGGTTCCCTGTCGCAGCAGAAACGATCAGCGCAAGGCACTTACCACCAACTGAGCTACAGTCATGCGGGCAAGGGACACACCAAATACGTGCGGCCTGAAGATGTCGTTGAAGTGAGACGGGAGATCGAGAACTACCGGAGATTCCGTGATCTTACCAGGAAATGGGTTGAACTTGCGATCGAGTGGGCAACGCTCAAGCGTGATGCAGGTAAGTCAAACAGGAGGGATAAGGGAAAGAAGCAACGATACACTCGGTGAACTGCTACAGGCAACCACCTATGCCAAGGTTGATTTCACCGGTCAGGAAAATGCCGAAAAGGTCGATCTATGGGTGGGAAATGTGAGGACGAAGCACGTGCGCCAGAATCAGTCAAGCGCCTGCGTTAAGTGCTCGATAGCCTGAGTAGTGGTCTTGGCGCGGCGGAACCCTGCCCAGTTGACAACCGTCGAGCCACTAACCGTCGCCCCTTTGGACTCGCAGATTCTACGCATCTGGCGGGTGGCACAATTCCCACCCATCCAAGGATATGGGAAGAACTGGGTGACGAGACAAGCCGCCTGCTTGCCTTGAAGGGAGTCAATCCACGCCAGATAGCTCCTCATGACCGGTGACAGGGAGAAGGCCTCGACCGCCGAGCCGAAGACCAACGCCTCGTACGGCGCCACATTGGGCCGCGTTTCGAGCTGAGAGCTTCTCTCCGCCAAGACGCAACGAATGCAGATTCAAGCCTTTTTGCACGTTCGTGCTGCTTACTTGGCGGTCTTTGCGCCTTTGCAAGAGGAGTGATCCTTGCATCTGTCAGGCCTGAAGACGGACTGTTTATGTCGCTATTTGCTCTTTTTGAATAAGAGCGAGGCGTTCTGACCGCCGAAGCCGAAGGAGTTGCTCATGGCAACATCGACCTTCTTCTCTACCGTGCGCGGAGTGTAATCAAGATCACATTCGGGGTCAGGCGTCTCGTAGTTGCGCGTGGCGGGAATGACCCCGTGTTCCATCGATAGCAGTGTCGCGATCGCCTCTACCGCACCGGCGGCACCGAGGAGATGCCCCGTCTGGGACTTGGTGGAGCTGATCTTCACGTTCTTCGCACCAGCACCGAAGACGGTCTTTATCGCCAGTGTTTCTATCTTGTCGTTGAGAATGGTCGATGTGCCGTGCGCGTTTATGTAGTCGACATCAGGAGTCGCTATTCCTGCGCGGTCGATCGCCATACGCATCGCCTTCACGGCCCCTGCTCCATCCTCCGCAGGGGCGGTGATATGCTCGGCATCGGCACTCATTCCAAAGCCTACCAGTTCGCCGTAGATGTGCGCATCGCGCTTGAGCGCTCGTTCGCGTTCTTCGAGGATGATGAATCCTCCTCCTTCTCCCATGATGAAACCATCGCGATTCTTGTCGAACGGGCGTGATGCACGCTGTGGTTCGTCGTTTCGGCTGGATAAGGCTCCGATCTTGGTGAATCCGGCGTAGGCGATCCGCACGAGGGCCGCCTCTGAGCCGCCAGCGACAGCAACATCGCACAGTCCAGAGCGGATCAGCTCGGAGGCGATCCCGATCGCGTGCGCGGAGCTGGCGCAGGCGGAGACAACGCCGAAGTTCGGCCCGCGCATTCCATACTCGATGGCGATCTGCCCGGCTATCGCGTTGGGCATCAATCGCGGCACGAAGAACGGGCTGACGCGATGTGGCCCGTGTTCGGCCAACACAGCGAAGTTCTCCTCCATCGTCTGCAATCCTCCGATCCCGGTCCCGGCGATCGCCGCCGTCCTCTCTAGAGGCAGATCACTCGGACTCAGACCAGCGTCATCGAGCGCCAGCTTGGAGGCGACCAGGGCAAACTGGGTGCTACGATCTATCCTGCGCGCACGTCGCTTGTCCATGTATTTAAGTGGGTCAAAGCTCGCCACGATGGCACCAATCTTCACATCGATCTCTGAGAGGTCGACCAAATCATCGACGCGGCGCACTCCGCTCACGCCGGAGACGAGCGCATCCCAAAACGCATCCTTTCCCGTTCCGATCGGCGTGACTAGACCTATCCCCGTTACGACAACCCGCCTATCCATGGTTCTCCCCCAGTCTTTTCTGTACATCGAGGTATGCGATTTCTTGCTCGCTTACAGACGCTTCTTCGTGCGACGAATCGGCGGCTCCAGTCTCGCTCCCTGTGAGTTCCTCTCTGCGGGCATTCACGGCAGCGATATCGATCTCCCCCGCGGGGATGGCTTCATGGGCAAGGACGGTAACGCCGTCCGCTGTCACCTGCAGCACTCCCCCGCTCAGGGCAAAGACGTACTCCTCGCTTTCCGTCTTTATGCGCAGCGGCGATGCGCCAAGCGCGGCGAGGAGCGGAGCGTGCCTGTCCATGACAGCAAACTCGCCCTCCGGGCTACGCGCCACGACAATCTTTGCTTCGCCATCGAATAACATCCGTTCCGGAGATTGTAATTGGCAGTGCATCTCACCCTCCTTAGAGAAGAAACTATAGATAAAAGACACGTTCCAGTTCAAGGCACACAATTACGAAAAACTACTGTACACTGCGAGGAATACCTATAAGTTCTCTCACGTACAAATCGACCAACTCACGCGCGAGCGATAGATCTTCTTTCGTCATACGCACGATCCCCGCTCGCGTCAGCGGGCGGTCGATGAGTGCGTTCAGTGACAAAGCCAACCCTCGACTGATATCGCTCCCCCTCTGTTCGCATTTTGTGCACACGACACCTCCCCGTGCCGGGACGAAATGGAAGGGGCCGCGCGTGCTCCCGCAGCGCACACATGCCGTGAACTGGGGTCGATGGCCCAACACTGATACGATCTTCAACATCGCTGCCACGGCCGTCTGTTCCCAGCGCGGTGTTCCTTCCTCCAGCAGATCCAAAAACTGCACGAAGATCGTGTAGGGAGCTTGCTCCCGTTGATGAGATGGAAGGAGCCGGTCGAGTAGTTTCCCGACCGATAGCGCTCTCAGCGCCGTATCCATCGAGCCCTTCAGTCTCGGATATTCGGAGATGAGCGCTCCCTGGCTGATCAGGTCAAGCTGCGCCTTGGCGTAGAACACCACCTCCACCTGGTTTAGGAGGTCGAACACACCACCCAAGCGTGACTTGAATCGCCGCGCCCCCTTGGCGATCGCTGTCCTCTTTCCCCACTCTTCGAAGAACAGGGTCACGATCAAGTCGGATTCAGCGAAGTCACGCACGCGCAGGACGAATGCCTCTCCCCGCTCGATTCCCACTCTACTCCAGAGCGCCCTCTACGATCGCCACACTGCGGCTGGCGCCGATCCTCGTGGCTCCCGCTTCGATCATCGCCAGCGCCTCTTCGTACGTATGGATTCCACCGGCAGCTTTCACACCCATTCCCGCCCCGACCGTCTCGCGCAACAGCGCGACATCCGCCACCGTTGCCCCGCCGGAGGCAAATCCAGTCGATGTCTTCACGTAATCGGCACCGGCTGCCTTGGCGAGGATCGCTCCCGCACGCTTCTGCGTATCGTCAAGCAGTGCCGTCTCCAGGATGACCTTGACGAGCGTCTCGCGCGGAGCCTTCTCCGCCGCCGCGCATACGGCGCGAATGTCTTCTGATACAGTCCGATAGTTTCTGCTTTTCAACGCCGCGACATTGATCACCATATCCAACTCATCGGCACCCTCGGCGATCGCCTTTCCCGCTTCAAAGCCCTTTACATCGCTTGTGGACATGCCATGCGGAAAGCCGATGACAATGCACACCTTCGGCTCGCTAGCATCGAGAAGTTCGCGCGCCAACGCGGCGTGGCACGGATTGACGCAGACCGAGGCAAATCCATACTCCTTGGCCTCAGCGCACAGCTTACGCACTCCCGCAGTCGAGGCCGTTGGCCCGAGAAGGGTGTGGTCGATCATCTTTGCCAGTTCTCTCTTGTTCATTGTTCCTCCCATTCCTACACCTGGTTTCTAGAGCAAAAAGGAAATCCTCGCCGCAAATGATAGCACGCTTTCCCCTCGCGCGCTCTATAGCAACGTGGCAGGCGAGCTGCCGCGCTACAGATGCCGCAGCGATGTGATCAGGAACTCCCACGAGAATTCTTCATTGCCCGCATTCGTCAGCCGTCGCGCTCCAGGATCGTCGCCTTGCTCGCCCGTTCGAACAGTTGAAAGCTGCGCCTTCCCTCGTGCACTAGGCCGGTGATGATGTACCCGGAGTTAAACATCCGCTCGAAGATGTCCCGCGTGCGCACTCGCCAGTCGCGCGCCAAGTCGATATCCTCTTTTCGCATGCGATCGAGCTTTGCCGGGATCTCAACGAGGATCACGGAGCTTGTGGTGATACCATCACACACCGAGTCATCGAACTTGACCAGCCGCCGGTGGCCATTATCTGTCACCGTCGTGTGCGTCGCCACCTCCATCTTGTCGAGACCGAGATGAAAGTGATACGGCAGGACTTGATGATCAACCACCGCTCTTACCCGCGGCGACGTGAGCCACCACTCGACAATCAGGCGATCGGTAGCAAGCCCGCTGTTCCTGGAATCGTGCAGTTCGCCGTACATGTCGCGCTCATAGCTGATCGCGACAGCTCCCAGCTTGTTGAACGCGATGTGCGCCTCTAGGCCTCGCAGCGGGTCGATCGCCCATCTCGTAAGCTGCACTCCGCGCTCGATGCCAATATCGCGCTCTTCGTAGCGCAGCCTCGTGCCGATGCCCTTGTTCCGCTCATCCGCACTCACAGAGTAGAAGGCAGTGATCCAGGATGTCAGACCCCGATCTGCACTCGCTACATCGACGATCGCCCCGTGCATCGCGCCTCCGTCATCCACCGCGCCGAGGATCAGCCCATTGCTCCGCTCGATAGCAACGAGGGCGGACACGGCAAGAAATGGCGATCCATCGCAAGTGCCCCTCTGAAGTTCCACACAGGAAGCGAGATCTCGCGGCGCGCTCAAGGGTTCAATAACGATAGTCATCGGTCCGGTCTTGCAAAGAGTATGTGCGCCGCTTGTCGTCGTACATGAGCTGATCTGCCCGGGAGAGGATCTCCTCTACAGCGTGTGTATCACCGGGGTGACGCGTGTACATCCCGATGGAGAGACTGATGTTGAGATTTCCAAGTCCCAACTCTGCTGCTAATGCCTCGACCTTCTTTTTCAGTCTCTTCGCCACCGTTTCCGCTTCCTCAACGGTTTCGGGCATGAGGATGAGGAACTCGTCGCCGCCGTAACGGATGACGCGATCGGCAGCGCGGACGCTTTGCGCAAGGACTTGCGCCACCTTCTGCAGCACTTCGTCGCCCTTCAAATGGCCCAGGGTGTTGTTCACCCGGCGAAAGCCGTCGATATCGAGCATCATCAGCGTGATCTCGCGGCCGTAGCGATCGGCTCGATCGAGTTCGCCATCGATCACTTCGTTTAGGTAATGACGATTGAATAGGCCCGTCAGCGAATCACGAACCGCCTGTTCGCGGAGCCTCTCCTGGGCATTCAGGTTGGATAGCGCGACCGCAAGCTGCGCTGCTGCCGACGCCAACAGCTGCCGATCCTCTTCATCGAAGCCCGCGACCTGAGGACTCTCCACATTCAACACTCCGAGGACTTCATCGGAGATCATCACCGGTACCGCGATCTCAGAGCGTATTTCAGGGAAGCCTTCCAAGTAGCGCGAATCGTCTTGCACATCAGCCACCAGTGCATAGGTGTTATGTTCAGCCACCCACCCCACTATCCCCTCACCAAGTTGTAGGCGCTGTCCAACATCCAAGCCATTTTTCTCGCCCGGGTTACGGACTCCACGTATCACCAACTCGTCGCCATCACGGAGCAGGATCACGCTGCGCTGAAGAGAATACTGTTCGCGCAGGAAATCAAGGGTGCTTGCCGCCAACTCGTCGACAGACGTTGCGCCAACCAACATGTGTGCAAGGTCGTGTATCTGAAACAAGAACGTGCGTCGCTTGAGGTTTGTAATCGCCACCGATAGCTGGCTGGCAAGAGCGGTGATAATCTCCTTGTCCTGCTCCCCGAACGCGTTCAGACGGCTTGATTCCACGCTGATCACCCCGAGTGCCTCCTTGCGCCCCAGGATCGGAACATCGATCTCGGAACGGGTCAGGTCGCTCCACTTGAGGTAGCGATCATCAACGCTTACGTCGGGAACGATTATCTCCTCCTGACTCTCAAGCACAAAGCGAGCAAATCCATTGCCGCTAACCGGCATACGAAGACCGGTGTACAGTGCATTTTCGTGGGCATAATCGCCTTGCGAGGCAAAGCCTGATATCACCATATCATCCTCCTCGCGTATAAAGATGCTTAGAAACTCATAGTGCATGTCACGCCGCATGCGTTCCGCGGCGAGCTGGCACATCTGCTGGATATCCTGAGCCCCGGCGAGCTCACGGCTAAACTTCGCCAGGCCATGCAGCCTCTTTCTCTGCTTATCGAGCTGTATGTAGCGGTACGTTCGCTCGACCGCAAGCGCCGCCAGGTTAGCGAGCGCCGCCACCGGCTCCAGCATCTCAACCGTGGGAACAGATCGATCAACGGGGTCGTCAACAGAGATATGCCCGATGATCCCCTCGGCCCCGCGCAGCGGAATGAACAGAAAGTCATCGGGGTGCAAGCCATCGATCGTAACCGTTCCTTGAAGGCCAACCTCAGAACGCCACGGCGTGCGATCATGAGGGATGTAGTACGCATCTCCCAGACGAAACTTCTCATCAAACGCCAGATTTCTCTGCTCGATGGTCATCCCTCCGCCGGCATTCATCAGTGCCAGATCTTCCTTGCTCAGACCGGAGGCGAGAATCTTGTACACCATTCCCTCCTGCGGATTTGCGACGGAGAGGTCATAGAGCGAGACAACAGCGCGCTGAAATCCACTGTACTGGGTTATCGCATCGAGCACGCTCTGCAGGATATGATCGATGTCGCGGGAAGAGAGGATCTGCTGCCCGAGGTCCAGCACGATCTGGCGCAGTTGGAAGAGACGAGCCTCCGCCGTTACATCGCGCGCCGTCCCTTCGATGAATCTCTCCCCGCTTCCTTCGACAACATGCGTCTCCACCAGGAGATCGATCACCGTGCCGTCCTTCTTGGTGAACCGATAGGTCGTCTTCTCACCGCTGGGAAGAGAACGGCCCTTGATACGGGCCCTCAGCTTTGTAAGGAGCATCTCCCTGTCCTCGGCGACGACAAACTCGCTGGGAGACTGGCCGATGACCTCATCCTGCGCATAGCCCGTAAGATCGAGGAGGAACCGATTCATGAAGGTGAACTTCATTGTAATCGTATCGATTACGAAGACTCCGATCGGTGCGTTTGAGACTAGCTGTTCGTAGCGACTGCGTTCTACACGAAGCGATCGCATGAGTCGCCGCCGTTCAAGCGTACGGGCGACCATCTCCTGCAGTGCAGCGGGCTCGATGGACTTGTCTATGTACCGCTCTGCCCCCTGCTGGAGAGCGTTTGCGGCGCTGTAGCTGTCCGTGTGGCCGCTGAGTACGTAAACCGCCGTATGCGGGTACGCAGCCTTGATGCGTGGGATGAGATCGATCCCTAAGATGTCGGGGAGAAGGATATCGACGATGACGATATCGAACCCTTCGTTCTCCATCGTCTTCAGGGCGTCATCGCCGGTCTCTACCGTCACAACTTCGTTTCCGGAGCGAGTGAGGATCTTCTTGACGATAAGCCCCCAATTGGGATCATCATCGACGACTAGAATCCTTCCTGATACCACCGTGAGCATCTCTTACGTATCGCCCCCTTTATCCAGTCAGTTGCTCGATCTCACCGCTGTCCTTCGTCCATCCCGGCCTCACTTTCACCATCAGTTCGAGATAAATATGCGATCCCAACAGCACTTCGATTTGCGGACGGGCGCTGCTTCCAATGCGCTTGATTAGTTTTCCCTTCGTTCCGATTATAATACCCTTGTGGGACTTACTGTCAACTACGATGTCCGCCCTGATCTCCACCAGTCCGTCATCCCGCTTTCGCATCCATCTTACCTGTACTGCCGTCTTGTACGGAACCTCCTGAAATGTGACCGCGAAGACCTTCTCCCTGATCAGCTCCCCCACGAGAAACTCGACGGGGCGATCGATCCTGATGTCGCTTGGAAAGATCGCCGGGCCAAACGGCAGGTAAGGAATGAGAGCACGCAGCACCTCGTCTATGTTCTTCTCCTGCGTCGCCGAGATCGGCACAAGTTCGCGAAACTTCCCGGTGTGCTCGTAGGCAAGGAGAGTCTCTTCAAGGGCATTCCCACGAGCGATATCGATCTTGTTCACAACGAGGATGATCGGCCGCTCCTCGCTATCGAGGCTCTCAAGGACCTTGCGATCGTAGTCGCTCACACTCCCCCACGGGGCGACCATGTACAAAACCACGTCCAGTTCGCGCAGCGACCGAAACGCTTCGCGCAGGATGTGTCGGCCCAACTGATTGTGTGCTCGATGCAGGCCGGGGGTATCCACGAAGACAATCTGTTCCTCATCCGTCGTGTACACGCAGCGCACTCGGTTACGCGTCGCCTGCGGCTTGGGCGAGGTGATCAGGAGCTTCTCCCCCATTACAGCGTTAAGAAACGTGGACTTGCCGACGTTCGTCTGCCCCAACACCCCAACTATTCCCGACCTATGCGCGTTCATCGATGAGATCTCCCGTGCGCACAGCCGCGGCCAATCGCTCGATCTTCGGGGCGACGTACATGTCATGCTCCACGTGAGGAACGATCTCGCGCACTCGCTCGTAGACGAGCTCCGTCGCCGGGGCGAGTTTATCCCTCCCTTGAAAGTCGATCGCTTGCGCGGCGCAGAGGTACTCGATCGCCACGATCCGCTCGAGATTGTCGATTATCTGCAGTGCCTTGCGCGCTGAGATCGGAGCGAGGCTGTTGTGATCCTCCTTGCCGCCGGAAGTGGGAATGGAGTCCACAAGAGCCGGGTGGCAGAGGACCTTGTTCTCGCTTACCAGCGCCGCCGCGGTGTACTGAACGACCATCAGTCCGGAATTGACGCCGCCGTCTTCAACGAGGAAGAGCGGTAGCCCCCGTCCCGTGCTCGTCAGGAGGCGGTCGATCCGGCGCTCGGCGATATTTCCCACTTCAGCAAGGGCCATCCCCACCATTTCAAGGGCAAGACCGAGGATCTCACCGTGGAAGTTCCCACCCGAGAGCACGGAACCGTCGGCGAAGACGAGCGGGTTGTCCGTCGCCGAGTTGATCTCGATTTGTAGCTTGTCCTCCAGGAAGGACAACGCCTCCACAGCCGGGCCGAGGACCTGTGGAATACAGCGCAAGCTATAGGCGTCTTGCACGTCATCTGTGGTGCTGTCGATGAGATCGCTCCCATCGATCAATTTTCTGATTTGCTCGGCGATCATTACCTGCCCGGGATGGGGTCGATTCCTGTGAAGCCTTGCTTGAAACGGCGTACTGAACCCCCGCAGCCCCTCCAGTGACAAGGAAGAAGCGTTGATCGCGTTATCCAGCAGCCGTTTCCCTCGCACGTAGACGAGGAAAGCAAGGCCGCTCATGAACTGCGTGCCGTTGAGAAGAGCCAATCCCTCCTTCGGGGCGAGGAAAACCGGATCGCGATCGATGACCGAAAGTGCGGTCTTTCCATCGATGCGTTCACCATCATGCATCGCCTCTCCTTCACCGAGAAGGATCAGGGCGACGTGCGCCAGCGGAGCCAGGTCGCCCGATGATCCGACGGAGCCCTGCAGGGGGACAATGGGGTGAACGCGGTTGTTGAGGAGATCGACGAGGTAATCGATCGTCTCCTGCCGTATCCCGGAGTTGCCTTTGGCAAGTGAGTTAACGCGGAAAAGGAGCATCGCGCGCACCACGTCTTCTGGAGCCGGATCGCCGACGCCAGCCGCGTGCGATAGCACGATGTTGCGCTGCAAGCGCTCCAGATCCTCGCGCGCAATCGATCGGTTGCTCAGGCGGCCAAAGCCGGTGTTGATCCCATAGACCGGCTTGCCCTCAGCGACGATGTCCTCCACCACCTGTGCTCCCGTGCGTATACGCAGGCGTGCAGCCTCCCCAACAACGACCTGCTCGCCGTGGAAGATCACTCGCGCGGCTTGGTCGAGTGAGAGTGTATTTCCATCCAGTTCTATCATTTCTTCACATCCCTCCAAACACTAGCTTACATCTTTTCGGCGGCAGGTCAATCCCCCGAGAGCCATTTGTCTCAACGGATATCGACCCTCAGACAGCAATTGCAAACCCGCCATATGCTTACTATACTGGGCAATGTATGAATACTCTCATCGCGAACATATCGCAACTCGTTACTGCCCACGGAGACGGCCCTGTGCGAGGCTCGCTAATGAGCGAGATTTCCGTGCAGGAGCACGTATCGATCCGCATTGACGGTCAAATGATCACCGAGATCGGGCCGAATGTCGACCGCCGCGGGATCGACCTTACGGTCGATGGAAGCGATGCGGTCGTCATCCCCGGCCTGGTCGATCCTCACACCCACGCGGTGTTTGCTGGAACGCGAGAGGAGGAATTCCTCGCTCGCCTTCAAGGCAAACCCTACGACGAGGGCGGAATCCAGTCGAGTGCCCGCGCAGTCGCCGCGGCGAGCGAAAAGGAACTGGTACAGGCGACGCTTCCACGCCTTCAACTGATGCTAAAAAGCGGGACGACGACAATCGAGATCAAGAGCGGCTACGGGCTGAGCCTGGAAGGTGAGACAAAGCTGCTCCTGGCGATCAGACAACTGCGTAAGACTGCGCCGCTGCGGGTCATCTCGACATTCCTTGGGGCACACGCCTTCCCGGAAGGAGTGCGTCACGACGACTACATCTCGACGATCATCACCGAAATGATCCCAACGGTACGCCGTCGCCGCCTGGCGCAGTTCTGCGACGTCTTCTGTGATCAGGGTTTCTTCACGCCAAGCGAGACGCGCACCATCCTGCGCGCGGCGCGTGGTGCCGGGCTGCGCCTCAAACTGCACGCCGACGAGCTGGCTGATGTGGGTGGAGCAGAACTGGCAGCTTCCCTGGAGGCGACATCAGCAGATCACCTCCTTCGTACGAGCGAGCGCGGGATGCGCCGCCTGCGGGAAGCGGGGGTAATTCCGGTACTGCTGCCGGGGACGGCGTTCACCCTCGGCTCCCCGTACGCTCCGGCGAGGAAGATGGTGGATCTCGACCTACCCGTCGCGATTGCAACCGATTTCAACCCGGGAACCTGTCTCATCTACTCGATGTGGATCATCATCGCACTTGCGGTGATGAAGATGGGCCTTACCATCGAAGAGGCGTTGACCGCCGCGACACTGAACGCCGCCGCCGCGCTTGAACTATCGGGCGAGATCGGATCGATCGAGGTGGGAAAGCACGCCGATCTGTTGCTCCTCAACCTAGATAACTACCGTCAGATTCCCTACTTCTTCGGATACAACCCCGTGCACACGGTATTGCACGATGGTGAGATCGTCTACGAACGTACCGAGCACGACAAACCCGCGCGTCTTAAGAAGGCAGCCTCGCAGCCATCATGATCAGCATTCTCGCCTACGCTAAAATCAACCTTTCCCTCAGCATCCTGCGTCGCCGCGAGGATGGGTTCCACGAGATCGACTCCCTCATCCAAACGATCGATCTGGCTGACGAGATCACGCTAAAAAGAACGGGCGAAGCGTTGAACGTGGAAAACGACCTGGGGATTCCGCCGCAGGACGACCTTGCCTGGAGGGCCGCCCGCCTGGTTCTGGACGAGAAGAGATCGCGCTGTGGGATGCAAATCACCGTACACAAGAGGATACCGACCGGCGCTGGTCTTGGCGGTGGGTCGAGCGACGCCGCCGCAGTACTGTGGGCGGTCGACCGCCTGACGCCACCCGCTCTCCCTTGCGAGCGCCTGCTGAGCCTGGGGGCGCAGCTCGGCTCGGACGTTCCCCTCTTCTTAAGCGGCGGACTCATGCGCGCCACGGGAAGAGGAGAGAAGATCGCTCCTATCTTCCCGTCACGCAGGGAGCACTTCGTGCTCATCATCCCACCGATGCACTGTGATACGGCGCGCGTCTATCGCGAGAGGCAAGGGCGAATCGCCCCCGATTTAGGAGGGCCGAGCAAACCGCAGCTTGGGAAGAATGACCTGTACGAAGCGGCCATCTTCCTGTATCCTGAGCTGAAATCATATGCACAAGCGATCAAAGAGCTGGGGGCAGAATACGTCGGGATGAGCGGAAGCGGGTCCACGTTCTTCGCCGCGTTCAACGATGCAAAGCTCGCCGCCAGGGCACACGCAACGATGCAAGCAGCCTTCACGCGGGCGCAGGTCTACGTGGTACGGGGCACAAGCACAGGATTTCTGGCGAAAGGAGAAGAATGACGCACATTGCGATCGACGGCCCGGCCGCGTCCGGAAAGACGTCCCTCGGACATGCGCTTGCGCAGCACTTCGGATTCCTGTTTGTTGAGACGGGGAAGATGTACCGCGCGGTCGCGCTTGGGCTCAACCGTGGCCTTGCGCTAGATGAAGTTCACATCACGATGAACGACGCCGGACGCATCCTGCTAAATAACGATGACGTAAGCGATATCCTTCACACGCCGATCCTCGATCAGGGATCATCGCGCGTTGCCACCCGCCCCGAGGTGCGACAGCTTCTCGTCAGGTTGCAGCAAGAGATCGCCGCCGGACGCGCCGTAGTGATGGAAGGAAGAGACATCGGCACAGTTGTTCTGCCACACGCGGACGTGAAGATCTTCCTGCAGGCCTCTCCCGAGGAACGGGCGAGGCGCAGGGCGAGTGAGCGTCATCAGGCTGAGTTGGACAAGACCCTGCGCGAGATCATCACCCGCGACACCCGCGACCAAACGCGTGCTATTGCCCCCTTGAACCCCGCAAGTGACGCCACTATAATACGTACCGACAATAAGAGCCTCGCCGAGGTTGTTTCAGAGGTGATAGCTCTAGTCGAGGAGCGGTTGCACACCGGTGACGAAGCGGCTAAGTAATCTCTTTAGAAACGGCGCTTATGCGTTAGTGATCTTCCTTCTTGCTCTTCCCGTTCTCATCCTCTTCAAGATGCGCGTACGGGGCAGAGATCTGATCGATGCGGGCAAGGAATACATCATCGTTGCCCACCATTGCAGCTACTGGGATATCCCGCTGATTGTCGTCGCTTTTGGTATTCGCAACCGAATCCAATTCATCGCTCGGGAAGGGTTGAAGAGAAACCCGATCTTCCTGCCGCTTCTGCAGCTCTTCTCAACGACCATCGATCGCGACAACTTCGGCAGGAGAGACTTCCGCCGTATTCTGCAGATGATGCGCAAGGAGAGACTGATCGGAATATTTCCCGAGGGGACGACGAAGGCACAAGCAAGCGCCAAGACGGGCGTGATTCACTTTGCCCGGCTTACGCGCAAGCTGCTCCTTCCCGTGCACATAAAGGCCAACGGTCCGTATCCGCCGCGCTATCCGTTCGGGTTTCCGCGAGTGACCGTATCCATCGGCGAGGCAGTGAGCCTATCGAGCCTTGAGAAAGAGATCCCGGCACTTCCGGAAAAATCAAGCGAACGGGCATCTGTACTGACCAAACGCCTGATGGAGCGTATTGATGCGGCTTGATAAAGGGGGCAGATAGTAGAAACTTAAGAGATTGACTTGCAGGCTCCCGACCCCGAGATGCAAAGGGAAGGGGAAATCTCATTAACAGGTGATAGCAATATGGAAGAAAAAATCAGGATGGAAGACGCTTTCACGGAAAGCGACGTCAAGATGTATAGCCGTGGAGACACGATCACGGGAACGGTTGTACAGATAAACGATAGCGAGATTCTCGTCGATATCGGCTACAAGTCTGAAGGAATTCTCCCGGTAGGAGAACTCTCCCCCTTCCGCGAAGAGGGGAAGGTCGAGGAAGGGGAAGAGATCGAAGTACTCGTAACCTACATCGATGAGGAGAAAGGGACGGTCTACGCTTCGGAGAAACAAGCCGAATACGAGAAGCGTATCGACACCCTGGAAGCGGCATACCGCGCCGGGGAGATTATCGAGGGAGAGATCACAAACGAGGTCAAGAACGCCGGGTATCACGTCAACCTCGACGGCATTCGCGCGTTCCTCCCTGGCTCGCACCTGGGAAGCGACCTGCCGAGTGCAATCGATGAGTTGAAGGGGATGCGCGTTCCGTTCAAGATCCTCGAGCTCTCTCGCCGTGACAAGAATCTCGTGGTCTCTCACAAGCAGTACCTGAAGGATGAAGAGAAGAAGAAGCGCATGACTCTCTTCGAGAACCTCGAGAAGGAGCAAGTAATCGATGGCACAATCCGCAGCGTCGTCGACTTCGGTCTGTTTGTGGATATCGGTGGTTTCGAAGGGCTCGTGCACCGCTCGGAGATCGCGTGGAAGGATCTTCCCGTTCCGCCCAGCCAGTACAAGCCGAAGGACAAGGTAACGGTGAAGGTCATCGACTTCGACAAGGAGAAGGGAAAGGTTTCCTTGTCGATCAAACGCCTTCGCCCCGACCCGTGGGAGGGGATCACCGAACGCTATCCCGCAGGGACCAGGGTCAAGGGGACTGTCGTCAGCGTCACCGACTTTGGCGCGTTCGTCGAGCTCGAGCAGGATATCGAGGGGCTAGTGCACATCTCCGAGCTCTCCTGGGGCTACCCGGAGAACCCGAAGGAGATAGTGCACGAGGGTGACGAGGTCGAGGTTGTCGTTCTCAGTTGTGATGAAGAGACACACCGCATCAGCCTGTCGCTGCGCCGTACTCAACGCGACCCGTGGGAAGACGGCGAGGCGAAGTATCCCGTTGGCCAGCGAGTTGTCGGTACGGTCACCAAGATCACCGACTTCGGCGCCTTCGTCAAGCTGGAAGACGGTGTCGAGGGCCTTGTCCACGTCTCCGAGCTCGATTGGGGACACGTCGCGCATCCACGTGATGTCCTCAAACAGGGCGAGACCGTGGAGGTAAAAGTCCTGAACGTCGATCCGCAAGAGCGCCGCATCAGCCTGAGCATCCGCGAGCTGAAGGCCAATCCTTGGCGGAAATTCGTCGAGGGTTACTCACTCGATCAGGTGATCGAGGGCGAGATCACCGAGATCAAGGACTTCGGGGCGTTCATGAAGATCACCGACGACGTCGACGGGTTGATACACGTCTCCGAGATCAGCGATCAACGGATCGCCACTCCGAAAGATGTCCTCTCCGTGGGAGACAAGGTACAGGCAAAGATCATCGGGATCAACGAAGATAAGAAACAGGTGCGGCTGACCATGCGCAACCTGTTCGGTCCGCCGGAGGTCCCAGTTGCCCGCGAGCCACGCAAGCCGCGATCGAGAAAGCGGCCTAAGGAGCGGATAGATAGCGCGTTCCTCGATGGTGGCGGTCACGAAAGCCTGAGCATGCGCGACCTGCTGAGCAGCGCCAATCTGGATGACGATACCACGGATGATACCACAACGGAATAGATAAACTTCGAGGAGGATTACATAATGAACAAAGGCGAATTCATCGATCGCTTGTCCGATTCAGCTAACTTGACAAAGAAAGAGGCACGTCAGCTTCTCGACTCGGTGCTTGGCCTCATTTCTGACTCTCTGTTGCACGGAGAGGAGGTCAAGCTTGTGGGATTCGGCAAGTTCGGCGTGCGCGCGCGCCGCGCCAGCAGCCGCATCAACCCTCAGACCAAGGAGCCAATCCAGGTTGCCGCTAAGGTAGTGCCGCTGTTCAAACCCGGCAAGGAACTGAAGCGCGTTGTGGAGAAGAACCTCAAGGTGACGGCAAAGGGCGTGGCGCGTAAGTAGCTACTCGCCTTCAATCAGCACATAAGCGATGGCCAGTCTGTCCGTATGCGACAGGCTGGCCTCAATCTTTCCATGGGCAAACAGATCGGAAGAGCGTCGTGTAGGGAAAGAGTGTAGATCTCGGTGGTCGCCGTATCATTAAAAAGAAAAAGAAAAAAAAAGAAAAGAAAAACAACAAACTCCAGGACACACTACGCGT
>CAJVYM010000044.1 GCA_913009415.1 uncultured bacterium | reverse complement strand
GAGCGAGTACGGGAGGCAGTAACCAATGCCTTCGCGTTATCAACCCGAGGTAGGAGCCGGATGAGCGTAATTCCTCACGTCCGGATCTGTGCGGGGGGCACCCGGCGACGGGTGTCCCTACCGCGTCAATTGTGTTTCCTGTAGTGCGTGAGCCGATGACTAGAATGGCGTGTTCTTTGTTGTATGCAATCACATTATTGGGACCGATGGTGTTGCCTGATGCTCCATCCGCAACAACAACACCATCAATGTTCCCCAATATCTCGCGTCCAGCAAGGTTTGCACTGATCACATTTCCGGTGACTCTATTGTATGAGGTGTGTCCATCCCAAAGCCCGATGCCACCGTTGTTCCCGCCAAGTGCGTTTCCTTGGCCTGTAGGTCCCACACCCAGCTTACGGTTACCGCCGATGACGTTCTTCTGAGAGCCGCCAAAAAGGGCAATCCCTGCGCCAGAGAAATTGACAATCTGTAGGCCTTGGATGACGTTATTGCTTGACCGAATCTCTAGGCCAGCAGCCCAGTTACTCCGAATGTTCTTGCCGTCAATGATCACCCCAGCGTTGCTCGCATCGATTGTGAGGTTTCCGCAGCGGATGGGTTGGAGCTCGGTTCGAGGGTAGATAGTTGCCGGATCATCCGGCGGGAAGACTTTCGGATCGAACATGATCGTATCTCCTGAGTGAGCAGCCTCTAGTGCCCAGCGAAACGTTCCTGTCCCGCTGTCAGCGGTGCTTGTGACAACGATCTCGCGGCCCAACCCCAGGCTAGTTACGACTGCAACGATTACTAAGCCAACTATCGCTGCTTTCTTCGCCATCATTTCCTCCTTTCATCACAGCATGTTTCCCTGGCTTCTTCATCAACCAAAACCCAGTATAGAGCGTTTCATAGGATTGGGCAACTCAGAAGAAGGGAATCGAAAAGCGGTACCTTACGCAAAGAAGAAGGCCGGGATTGTTCCCGACCTTTGTGTGAAACACTAACTTGGATGCTTGCTACTTTTCTTCTAGCGCTGCCTGCGCCGCAGCCAAGCGCGCAACGGGGACGCGGTACGGGCTGCAACTGACGTAGTCGAGGCCGACCTTGTGGCAGAAGTGGATCGAGGACGGCTCTCCGCCGTGCTCTCCACAGATGCCGAGGTGGATGTCCGGTCGGGTCTTGCGCCCGAGCTCGCAGGCCATTTTCACCAACTTCCCGATTCCGTCCTGATCAAGGACCTGGAATGGGTCGTGCGCGTAGATCCCCTTGGCCACGTATTCCTTCAGGAATGTGCCGGCGTCGTCGCGCGAGAAACCGCATCCCATCTGCGTGAGGTCATTCGTACCGAAGCTGAAGAATTCCGCCTCGGCCGCGATCTCATCGGCGGTGATCGCCGCGCGTGGGACCTCGATCATCGTTCCGATCTTGTAGGGGATCTCTGCCTTGGATAGCTTGCGCTCGGCGAGGACCGCCTGCGCAGTCTCCTCGATCACGGCGCGCTGGAGCTCAAGTTCCTTCACATTTCCCACCAGCGGAACCATGATCTCTGGATGGATCTTGATCCCCTCGGAGTAAACATTGCATGCGGCCTCGATGATCGCGCGGGCCTGCATCTCCGTGATCTCCGGGTAGCTGATCCCCAGTCGGCAACCGCGGTGCCCGAGCATTGGGTTGAACTCGTGCAGTGCGTCCACCTTTTCACGTATGTTCTCTGCCGATACGCCCATCACCTTAGCCACTTCGCGCTGTCCTTCCTCGTCGTGAGGAAGGAACTCGTGCAGCGGCGGGTCTAGGAGGCGGACGGTCACCGGCCGTTCTCCCATGGCGCGATAGATCCCTTCAAAATCGCTTCGCTGCATGGGGAGGAGTTTATCAAGTGCCTCACGCCGTCCCTTCTCATCGTCAGCCAGGATCATCTCGCGCACGGCGATGATCCGCTCTCCCTCGAAGAACATGTGCTCGGTGCGGCAGAGGCCGATCCCCTCGGCGCCGAATTTGATTGCTTGCTCCGCGTCGTGCGGCGTGTCTGCGTTGGTACGCACGCCGAGACGGCGCACTTCGTCGGCCCAAGACAGGAGCGTGCCGAAGTTTCCGGAAAGTACAGGTTCGATCGTGGGAACGCTTCCGAGGTAAACAACGCCCGTGGAGCCGTTGAGGCTGATCGGATCACCAGCATTGACTGTGTGCCCACCGACGGAGAACTTACCCGCAACGTAGTCGACGACAAGATCGCCGGCACCGGCAACACAGCACTTACCCATGCCGCGGGCGACGACAGCGGCGTGGCTCGTCATCCCCCCGCGTGCGGTGAGGATCCCTTCCGCCGCGCTCATCCCGCCGATGTCTTCAGGTGATGTCTCGATGCGCACGAGGACGACCTTTTTACCCTCCTTTGCCGCCGCCTCCGCTTCCTCGGCGGAGAAGACGACCGTTCCGGTGGCCGCGCCCGGACTCGCCGGAAGGCCCTTCGTCAACTGTGTCGCCTTTTTCTCCTCTGCCGGGTCGAACATCGGGTGGAGAAGCTGCTCAATATGCTCCGGCGTCACTCGTGTCAGCGCCTCTTCTTTCGAGATTCGTCTTTCTTCTACCATCTCCACGGCAGCCCGCACCGCGGCAGCAGCGGTGCGCTTTCCGGTGCGTGTCTGCAGCATGTACAGGTGTTTATCCTGGATCGTGAACTCGATGTCCTGCATATCGCGATAGTGTTCTTCCAGGGTGGCGCGGATCTGCAACAGCTCCTCGTACGCTTCGGGCATGACGTCCTTCAACGTGGAGATCGGCTGCGGGGTGCGGATCCCGGCGACGACATCCTCTCCCTGCGCGTTCATCAGGTACTCACCGTAGAAGACGTTCTCTCCCGTGGCGGGGTTGCGGGTAAAGGCCACGCCGGTGCCGCAGGTCTGTCCCATGTTCCCAAAGACCATCGTCTGCACGCTCACGGCGGTGCCGATCAGGCCATGGATGTCATTGATCTCACGATACTTGATGGCGCGCGGGTTGTTCCACGAGCCGAAGACGGCATCGATCGCCCCCCACAGTTGTTTCATCGGGTCCTGCGGGAACTCGACCCCCAGGCGATCAACGATCGCCTTCTGGAAGAGCACGACGAGCTCCTTGAGATCCTCCGCCTCAAGCTCGGTGTCGAGCTTGACGCCCTTCTTCTCCTTCACCTGATCAAGGATCTCCTCGAACGGGTCGATGTCGGTCTTCGTCTCCGGCTTCAGGCCGAGGACGACGTCGCCGTACATCTGCACCAATCTCCGATAGGAGTCGTAAGCGAAGCGTTCGTTTCCCGTGCGCGCCACGAGCCCCTTCACCGTCTCGTCGGTGAGGCCGAGGTTGAGAACGGTGTCCATCATGCCGGGCATCGAGATCGCCGCGCCGGAACGCACCGAGACGAGTAGCGGCGACTGCGAGCTGCCGAACTTCATTCCGGTGACTTCTTCGAGCTGGCGCAGGTTCTTCTCCACCTCGCCCTTGAGGCTCTCGGGGTAGGTCTTACCGTGCTCTTCGTAGTGGCGGCAGACTTCGGTAGAGATGGTGAAGCCGGGTGGGACCGGAATCCCAAGGCTGGCCATCTCGGCGAGGTTGGCCCCTTTGCCTCCGAGGAGATCCTTCATCGAGGCACTCCCGTCGCTCTTTCCTTTGCTGAAAAAATACACGTACTTCACTTTTAAAACACCTCCGCAAATTCTAATGATTGACTGATCTATCGATCGAATCATTGAGTGATTTGGGAAAGCTCAATCACCCGATCACTCAATGATTCAATCACTCAATTTCCTACTCACCCGCTCATTCAATTCTCAAAGAGCGCCTCCACGAACTGCTCGGCGGAGAACTCGTGCAGGTCCTCCTTGTCTTCGCCAACGCCGATGTAGAGGAGCGGCAAGTGAAGCTGATCCCAGATCGATAGTACTACGCCGCCCTTCGCTGTTCCATCGAGCTTGGTGATCACGATCCCGGTCAGGTCGATCGTCTCATGGAACTTGGTCGCCTGTGATATGCCATTCTGGCCGGTGGTCGCATCGAGCACAAGGAGGCGCTCGTCCGAGCCGCGACCGAGTTTCTTCGTCACCGTCCGCTCGATCTTTGAAAGCTCTTCCATCAGGTTGTGCTTGGTCTGCAGTCGCCCTGCGGTATCTACAAGCAGTACTCCTCCCACTCGCTGGGCGTGATCGATGGCGTCGAACACGACGGCGGACGGATCGGCGCCGATGCTGTGGCGGATGAGATCGACCTTGATCCGCTCGGCCCACACGGCGAGCTGATCGATCGCTGCCGCGCGGAACGTGTCCGCTGCGGCGAAGGTGATCGCGATCTTCGGATCGTGCTCGCGCAGCCGGGATGCGATCTTGGCGGCAGTCGTTGTCTTTCCGGAACCGTTTACCCCGGTCATGACGATCACCGTTGGTTGATCGTCATTTCGAAGCGTCAATTCGCGTTCGCACCCCTGCAGCCTCTCCTTCACCTCTCCTTTGAGGACACCCATGAGGCCGCCGTTTGAAAGCTCCTGTCGGCTGTGCTCGGCGAGACCCTCCGTCAGTTCCATCGCTAGGTTCGCATTGACGTCACCGGCGATGAGGATCTCCTCGACCTGCTCGATCTGGTCTGCGGTCAGCTTCACGCCGCCTTTGAGAATCTGCCCCAACGAGCCGGCAAACCCTGACCGAGCCTTGCTCAATCCCCTCTTCAGTCTATCCACCCACGCCATTACATCATCTCCGGAGTTGACATGCCGAGGATCTCCAGGCTGCGCTTGAAGACCCTTTGTACCGCTGTTAATAGGGCGAGGCGGGCCTGCATCAGGCCGCTCTCCTCGCCGAGGACACGATGGTCGGCGTAGTAGGCGTGAAACGCGCGCGCCAGGTTGAGGGCATATTCGGCCAGCAGGTGCGGTGCGAAGCGCAGCGCCGCCTCTTCAACGACCTGCGGGAAGGAGTCGAGCTGCTTGATGAGATCGAGCTCGGCGCTTGCTGCGAGCGGTGATAGATCGACCACGCGCGGGTCGACGACCTGCTGCGCTTTACGAAAGATCGAGGCGATGCGCGTGTGGGCGTACTGGATGTAGTACACCGGGTTGTCGAGCGATTCCGCGCGCGCCAAGTCGAGGTCAAACTGCAGGTGCGTCTCCGGTTTGCGGGCGACCATGAAGTAGCGGACAACATCGCGACCAAGCTCGCTCGTGAGATCACGCAACAGGACGAATCTCCCCGCGCGGGTCGACATGCGCAGCGTCTTTCCTCCCTCCACGATGCTGACGAACTGATGCACCGCGTAGCTCAAGAAATCCTGCGGGTAGCCGAGGATCTTGAGCGCTGCCTGCATGCACGATTGCTCCACGTGATGATCGGACCCTTGGACGTCGATCACGCGGGCAAGACCGCGGCGGAACTTGTCGATGTGATAGGCGATGTCGACCATCAAGTATGTCGGTCTCCCGTCGCTTCTGATAAGAACGGAGTCCTTTATCCCTCCGTTCTCCTCCGCTCTTAGCCAGATCGCGCCGTCTCGCTCGTAGGTCCCTTCGCGTTCCTTCAGCGCTTCGAGCGCAGCATCCACCTCGCCGCGGCGGTGCAGATCTTCTTCACTGAACCAGTTGTCGAATCTTACCCCAAGCTGCGCGAGGTCGTCCTTGATCATCTCTTTGATTACGGTGACACCGCGTTTGCGGAAGAAGGCGGACGCCACCTCGTCGAACGTGGGGTAAGCATCCCCAACATCGTCCTTGATCTGCTGGGCGATCTCGATCAAGTAGTCGCCCTGGTACCCCTGCTCTGGGATGGATGCATCCGCGCCGTGTGCCTGGCGGTAACGCGCCCACAGGGACTGTGCGAGGAGGTCGACTTGATGCCCCTCATCGTTGAAGTAGTACTCACGGCTCACATCGTAGCCCAGGCTAGCATAGAGTGAGGAGAGGACATCGCCGAGCACGGCCTGGCGGCCATGCCCGACGGTGAGCGGTCCGGTGGGGTTCGAGCTGACGAACTCCACCTGCAGTTTGGTTCCAGCTCCGATCTGCCGCGGGCCGAAACCGCCTTCGTCATCGAGCATCCCCTTGAGGCAGGCGTGAATCATCTCCGGCTTCAGGTGGAGGTTGATGAACCCTGGCCCGGCAATCTCCACCCGGGAAAACGCGTCCTGTGGAAGGGAAACGATGATGCGCGCTGCCAGGTCCCGCGGAGAACTCCCCGCGACCTTCGCTCCCACGAGGGCGATGTTCGAAGAGAAATCACCGTACTCCGGCCGTTCGGAGGGGTCAACGGAGAAAGAGACTGGGGATAGTTTAAGCTTTTCCCAGGCCTCAGCAAGTGTTGTTTCGATAGATTTAGTCAGCATAATGATCTTATGATGGGGGATGAGAATTGCATGCCAATGACGAACCAGATCCCTTCCTTCTCATCTCCTGTAAATTGATAGATCCATGAACCCACAAACGCCCTTGATAGTCTCTTCTTCGCGTTTCTGTTTGGCTTCCTTACGGGGCGGAATTTGCCCAAATCCAACCTGTAAGGTTAAGTATAGCACCCCGACGCATGCTGTCAACGCATGCGCGGTCACACTCTAACGGTATAATAGCTTGATATGAATAGCGATTCTCTGTGGCACAGGATGAAGAAGAACCAGTTCTTCTCGCTGATCGGTGGGTTTGCCATAGCGGCGGCTGCAATCGGGATACTGGTTCTTGTCGTCTCGCTATGGATCGAACCGATGTCCACACCGGAGCGGGCGGGGACGATTCAGTTTCACGTGGACCAATTCACCCTGTGGTACCAGAAGCATTCGGCGGGGATTGCCGGCCACGCCGCGCTTTCCCGCGAATTGCAGGGTGATCTTGGCGATCTTATCAAGCTGCTGAACGTAGATCCCAGTCTCATCCCAGACCCCATCGATGTCTTTGTCCACGATAGCATTCCCGCGATGCAGGCATCGATCGCCAAGAGGAAGAATCCGAAATCGCGTGGGTACACGGCCCCGCTCGACCTGCTTGCCGGTGAATCACCGCGTCGACGCTTGGCAGAGCTCGTTCTTGCGTTTGGTTGGGGCCAGTGCGGATCGCGTCTGATGAAGGAGGGCGTCGCTCTTTATGCCTCTGATCCGCGGCGCAACTTCCACGCGGTTGTCGCCGCGCTGCCACAGCGCCTATACCTTCCTCTGCCGGAGCTAATCCTGATGGCGGACAGAGGGAAGTTCCCCGAGTCGATCTACGAACAGTTCGATTCTCCTTACTCTCCTGCCTCTATTGCATTTGCCAATCTACATAGCCTATTCAATCTTTCGGTTCAGGGGAAGGTATCACCTCAGAACATCCCAGCATTGGAAGCCGCCTCTCTCGTGCAGTTCCTTATCGAGACGAAAAAGGGGATCGGTTCGGTGAAGCAGGCCTGGGGAACGGGGAACACCCAAAAGCTGCTCGCCTGCATCGATAAGACTTCAATCACTGATCTTGCGAGTTCTTGGTATGCCGCGGCGAAGGAGGAGGGACGCACAGCGGATGATTATGAGTATCTTCGAGTCTATTACCTGCTTGGAAACGGTGACCCGGACGCTGCGTGGACGCTGGCACAGGAACTCGCTGCTAAGGATCCTTCAGATGCGAATCTGCTCCTTGCCGGACGATGCGCGATATCCGTTGGAGCGTTCGATCGTGCTCGCGATATCGTAGAGAGGATCACCGATAAGGAGAAGAAGCAGGAGCTGCAGGGATACATCGATCTGTACGCAGGCTGGAGCGTGTCGGAGGCTGCGGGCTTGCGTTTCTTCATATCGCCACAGATTGCGGCGGGGGAGAAAGAAGGGCTCGTCTCGCAGACGGGGCAGGCGTACGCGCGGATCGTTGATCAGCTTGGCCTTGATGGAAGCGAGCTCCCGCAGCCGATGACCATCTTTGTTTACGGTGATGCTGAGACCCGCAACCGTGGGGCCGGGCTCATACCGCTGCTGCCCACACAGAATGGGACGCTGCACGTCGTAGCTACAGACGATGTCGCCTACATGATTGCGGAAACGCTTCCTGCTTATGTCTGGGGCAAGAGGACATATTCCCGGCTCCTCCGATCCGGGCTGGCGGTCGCGCTTTCTCGCAGTGAGGCGCAGCTTGTGCAACAGGGATGCGCCCTGCGCTTGGACGGGTCGTGGGTTCCGCTAGGTCAGATCGATTTTGGGGTGGCCGATGAGGAGACGGTCAAGGTCGAGGCAGGATTGATGCTTCGCTATCTCCTCGACGAGAGCGTACAGGATGTACGGAAAGTATGGATTGCCACCTCCCCACTTGACCTCTATCTATCGGTAGATACAGCGCTCGATCGTGTCTTTGGAAGAACGCGGGAACAGATCGAGGAAGTGCTTGTATCTTCTGTTTTACTCTGCAAATAGCGCCACTTGATCCTATTGACAGACGGGCATGGGGTGTGGTATAATGCGTGTAACTGTAAAGAAATAAGGACTCCACTAGATAATCTCTTCTTGGAGGTGATGAAGAGGGCACAGACAGACGGTTTTGGCGCATCTAAACGAGTAAAGGGAGGTACAAGAATGAAGCTTTCCGGCCTTCGGGCACTGGTGGTTGTAGCGTGTGCGGTTGCCTTGCTTTCTGTTCTTGGTTTGGGTTATACCGTATCTAATCTGGAAACTATTGCATCAAATGAACTGATCCCGGAGATTAGCGCTGCTGCGGGGATGGCTCTCGCTAGTTCCTACGCGAGCACGATGACTGCGGCTGCTTTGGAAGATATGGCGGTGAATGGGCGTACGATAGGTTTACGCACAGCGGCTAGCGGCGCGCTTGCCATCCTCTATCGCACTAAGACAGAGGATGAATTGACGGCGATCATCACCGGCACGGCGGATCCAATGATCCGTGCAGCAGCTATTAATTCCATGGTGATTTACCTCGTCTCCACGAAGAGCGACAAGAAAGACTTCAAGCTGACCGACTATCTCAAAGGCCTCGCCACGACCGGCAAGACCCACGAGATGAGGCTTGCCGCCGCTGAGGCGTACTACTTCGCGAATCGTGGCAAGCTCAAGGCGGCAGATCTTGAAGCCCAGGCGGCGAAGAGCGACAGCGACGAGCTGGCATACGCTGCCGGTGAGACGCTCGCCGGGTTTTATCTCTCGTTCGACGCCAAGACCCAAGCGCAGCTGGAAGATTTGGCAATCAATGGGAAGACCAAGGGGATGCGTGTCGCAGGTAGTATAGCACTCGCTAGTCTGCTCATCAAGTCGGATAAGACCGCGAATGACTTCGAGACCACGCTTCTGTCCATCGCGGGGACGAAGACCGCCGCGTATCGCAACGCCTACAAGATCGCATTGGCCGAGCGGTTCGGTTCTTGACGAGAGGCTCAAAAAAAGGAGGTAAGTCAATGAAGAAATTTGTTCTTATTGTGGCGAGTCTAGTACTCGTCTTCTCCACCTTTGTCACCGTTGTGGGACAGGGTTACACCAAAGAACCCGCAGACGCGAAGATCATTACTCTTGGCGTCGCCGGGACGGCCTATGCGAGTCTGCATCCTGGCGTCCGGGGAGGCACATTCTACGCTTCGTCAATCAGTGGCCCCAAAAAGTGGAATGACGTCACCGCGCACGAGACCAGCACCACTATGTGCACCGGCATGATGCTCAGGGGCCTGACGACGCTCAATCCGATCACCCTGGCGATTGAACCGGAGCTTGCCAAGAGCTGGGATGTTTCCAAAGACGGGTTGACGATCACCTTCCACCTGCGACAGGGGATCAAGTGGTCCGACGGCCAACCATTCACCGCGGACGACGTTATTTTCACGTACAACGATCTTTACTTGAACAAAGATGTGAAGACCGATACGCGTGACGTGCTGCAACTTCCTGATAAGAGCTTCCCCGTGGTTACCAAGGTCGATGACTACACGGTGAAAGTGACCACGGCGGTGGTCTTCCGCCCGATCCTTGCCTCACTGGCGGCGAATATCCTGCCGAAGCACGCCCTGGCGCAGGATGTGCACAAGCTCAATCCAAAGGTCCCCGCGGGGAACTTCAACACGACCTGGGGCCTCAGCACTCCTCCCTCCGAGCTTGTGGGGATGGGTCCGTACATCGTGTCGAGCTATACACCGGACCAGAACATTGTTATGGTCCGCAACCCCTATTACTATCACTACGATTCGAACGGGACTCAGCTTCCTTACTTCGACAAGTACGTGATACTGATCGTCGCGAGTCAGGACGTCTCGCTGCTCAAGTTCCAAAACGGTGAACTCGATGCGCTGGGGATCCGCGCGACCGACGTTCCTATCCTTATGCCACAAGCGGCTCGGAAGCACTACAACGTCCTTGTCAAGCCCGACGTTCCTAACTACGGAACCACGTGGGTTGGCATCAACCAGGACATCGGGCTCAAGGAAGGGACGCACACGGATCTGCGGGCCCTGTTCCGCAACCTGGCGTTCCGCAAGGCGATCGCCTACTCGATCGATAAACAGACGATCATCAAGAACCTGTTCAACGGGTTGGGAGTACCGCAGTGGAGCCCGGTGAGTTACCTGTCACCGTTCTTCGCGGGCAGGGACTCCTACGGCGGTCCGGTTACCGAGAAGGACGCCGTGATCTTCCCGTATGACCTCAAGAAGGCGGCCTCTCTCCTCGATTCGATCGGGATTGTGGACACCAATGGCGACGGCTGGCGCGATTATAAAGACGGGAAGACCGTCGAGATCACGCTGACGACCAACTCAGGGAACACCCTCCGCGAGGGTGAGTGCCTCATCATCTCAAACGACCTGCGAAAGATCGGCCTCAAGGTCACCTTCACGCCTGTCGCCTTCAACACCCTCGTCAACCAGCTCTTCTCCTCAACCGGGGAGATGATTCTCCTTGGCCTGACCGGTGGGCCGGAGCCGAACAACGGAGCGAATGTCTACCGGTCAAGCGGCGGACTTCACTTCTGGCACTACTCCGGCAAGACGGACCCAACTGAAGTGGAGAAGCAGGTCGACCAACTGCTGAAGGAAGGGGTCTCCACCCTCGATAACAACAAGGCGTTTGCGATCTATAAGAAGTATCAGCTCCTCCTGGCCAGCCAGGACCTGGGCCTTGTTTACCTCGTGAACGGGTCGTTCACCTATGCCTACTACGACAAGGTAGGAAACGCTGGCGTCTCCAGCCCGGTCAGCACACCGAGTGCCAACGGGGGCATTACCGATATCTGCTACTTTAAGTAAATAGCTTAGGGTGGGGCGTGGAGTGATTCACGCCCCACCCTTCTTTTACCTAACCAAGGAGATTGTGATGATATCGTATGCCATTCGGCGTACATTATACATGCTTCCTTTGCTTCTTATCATCTCATTATTTTCGTTTGCATTACTTCAGTTAATGCCAGGTAATTATGTGTCGCGAATGAAGATGAACCCTCAGTTTGACCAGAAGACCATACAAGCCATGGAAGAGTACTACGGGCTCGACAAACCGTTCATGACACAGTACTGGTTTTGGATTCGTGGCATCGTGTTGCGCGGGAACTTCGGGATCTCTTTTGCTACGGGCTTACCGGTCTTTTACACCCTGTTCATGGGCGACCGCTTGTTGTGGACGCTCATCATCTCTCTTACTACGATGCTCTTTACCTGGCTTTCTGCCATTCCAATTGGGATCTACTCGGCCACCCACCAGTACAAACTGAGCGATCACACCTTCACCTTCTTCGGTTTTCTGGGGCTCTCCATCCCCAACTTCTTCTTTGCGCTGGTCCTACTATGGATTCTTGTCGCCGGGTTCGACGTTGGCAAGTACGGCCTGGGGGTCGGCGGGTTGTTCGACAACCGGTTCATCGGGACTCCATGGACCCTCGCCAAGGTGGGGAACCTCCTGTGGCACATCTGGCCGGCGTGGCTCGTGATCGGAACCTCGGGGATGGCGGGTCTGATGCGGTACATGCGGGGGAATCTCCTCGACACCTTGGCGCTCCCGTATGTCCGGACCGCGCGCTCCAAGGGACTTACCGAACACGTCGTCGTCTACAAGCACGCGGTGCGCAACGCGATCAACCCGCTTGTAAGCATGCTCGGGATGAGCCTCCCCGGCCTGGTCTCCGGATCCCTGGTCGCGGCAATCATCCTCAACCTGCCGACGGTGGAACGAGCCTTCTGGACTGCTCTTCTGGACCAGGATCAGTACGTGATCATGGGAGGGATTCTCTTCTTCACCCTGTTCTTGCTGATTGGAAACCTCTTGGCCGACTTCCTTTTGGCCGCGGTGGATCCACGCATTCGGTATGACTGAAGGAAAGGAGTAAGTAGTGGCAAAGAAGAAGGATGACCTCAACCTTGATGGTCGGCAGCGTGAGCATGTGAGCCCCTCGCAGGCCGAGATGGTCTGGCGGGCGTTCCTTAGGCATCGTGTGGGGAACGTAGGATCAGTGATTGTGGGTATCCTCGTGCTGAGCGCGGCTTTTGCCGGCTTCTTCGCCCCCTACAACTACGCGACACAGTACAACATGTACCCATTCTCAGCTCCGACCACGTTCCACTTTCGCAGTAATGACGGGTTCTCTCTGCGGCCGTTCGTCTATAAGACAACGCGGGAATTCGATCCGAAGACGTACGCCGCCTACTACGTGCCAGACACCTCCAAGAAGTACTACATCCGCTTTTTCGTCCACGGCTCGGAGTACAGACTGCTCGGCCTGTTCAAGACCGATATTCACTTCTTCGGCGCCCGCGCAAAGGACGGATCAGAAGCGATGGTCTTTCTGTTTGGAAGTGATGCCTTTGGCCGTGACCTGTTCACGCGGACGTTGATTGGGGGGAGGATCTCCCTGTCGGTGGGGCCTCTGGTCATTCTGATCGTCTTCCCCATCGCTATCCTCCTCGGCGGACTATCGGGTTACTACGGGGGGGGGGTGGACATGTTCATGCAGCGGCTGTTTGAGGTGTTTATGGCCATTCCCGGCCTTCCGATCCTCCTGGTGATCGGGGCTGCCATTTCGAGCATGAGCCTCTCGCCCACCTTCATCTTCCTGGGGATCATCGCCGGCCTCTCCTTCATCAGCTGGGCCGGGATCGCGCGCGTCATTCGTGGGCAGGTCCTCGCCGTCCGCCAAATGGACTATGTCGCCGCCGCCAAGGCGGCCGGAGCGAGCGATCTGCGGATCATCCTGCGTCACATCACCCCCAGCCTCACGAGTTACCTCGTCGTCGCCGCGACGTTGACCATCCCCGGGATGATGCTCACCGAGGCGACCCTCTCCTACCTCGGCTTCGGGATTCACGAGCCGATGACGAGTTGGGGACAGCTCCTAAACGCGGCGAACAACGTCGTGGGAATCCAGCTGCATCCATGGCTCTTGATCCCCGGGATCTTCATCGTCGTCGGCGTCTTGGCGTTCAACTTCATGGGGGACGCCCTGCGCGATGCGTTCGATCCGTTCTCGAATATATAACATGCGCTGAAACTTGCATCCTATCTAGTCTTCCGGTAATATTACCTTTAGCAATCGTGGCAAGGGGCGGATGAGCATGGAACGGATTGAACACACCTTTATCGAAGACGAAATGGCGCAGTCCTACATCAATTACGCGATGAGCGTAATTCGTGGACGGGCTATCCCCGATGTGCGTGACGGCCTAAAGCCGGTACAGCGACGCATTCTCTATGCCTTGCGCGAACTGGGTCTCACAAGCAGCAAAGCGCACAAGAAATCGGCGCGCATCGTCGGGGAATGCATGGGGAAGTTCCATCCGCACGGAGATACGGCCATCTACGATACGATGGTTAACATGGCGCAACCGTTCTCCTACCGCTATCCGCTAATTGATGGACAGGGGAACTTCGGCTCGATCGACGGAGACACAGCAGCGGCGATGCGCTACACCGAGGCTCGCCTCTCCCCAATTGCCTCGGAATTCCTGGAGGAACTCGGAGAGGACACGGTCGACTGGATGCCGAACTTCGATGACTCCCTGCAGGAGCCGATAGTCCTCCCGGCCAAGGTTCCCAACCTGTTGATGAACGGAGCCTGGGGGATCTCGGTGGGGATGACTACCCAGATCCCGCCGCACAACCTGGGGGAACTGATGGACGGGGTTCTTCTGCTCATGGACAACCCTATGGCATCGGTGAAGGATCTGATGCGCCACATCCCTGGCCCGGATTTTCCCACCGGCGGGATCATTATGGGGCGCGATGGGATCGAGCAGATGTACCGCACCGGGCAAGGCAAGGTGACACTGCGCGGAAAAGCCGAGATCGAGGATGATCGGATCATTATCAGCGAGATTCCCTATCAGATAAAGAAGTCGACGATTGTGGAATCGATCGCCGCCAAGGTGCACGCCGGACAGATCGACGGCATCTCCGATCTGCGCGATGAGTCCGATCGTGAAGGAATGCGCATCGTCGTTGAACTGAAGCGTTCGGCCAACCCAAACGTCGTACTTAATCAGCTCTTCAAGTTTACCCCGCTGGAGAAGACATTTGCCGCCGTGTTCCTGGTGATCATCGACGGGAACCCGCGTACGCTATCTTTGAAGGAGATCCTGAACTCGTTCATCGATTTTCGCCGTGAGGTCGTCCGCAGGCGCACCGCGCATCGGCTCGATGTGGCGCGCAAGCGGGCGCACATCTTGGAAGGCTACCGCATTGCCCTGGGAAACATCGACCGCGTGGTGAAGATCATTCGTGGAGCAAAGGATACGCCCTCCGCTGCCGAGCAGTTGAAGAGCGAGCTTGCTCTGAGCGACGAGCAGACGGACGCCATCCTCAAGATGCGCTTGGCGCAGTTGACGACGCTTGAGGGGAACAAGATTGACAGCGAGTACGAAGAGAAGTTACGTGCGATCGCTGAGTATGAGCAGATACTTGGAAATGAGCTCCTCCTCGACGAGACGATCAAGAAGGAGCTGCGCGAGATAAGCGAGAAGTACTTAAGCGAACGCCGCACTTTGATCACCGATGAGGATGGTAATGTCGACTTCAATAGCCTTATCCCCGACTACGACCTGATGGTGTCGATCACGCAGCGGGGGTACGTAAACGCCGCCCGAGCAACCGAATTTCGTAGCCAGGGGCGCGGCGGCAAGGGCGTGATCGGGCAGCGGACGAAGGAAGACGACTACGTCTGCCTCACCAGCCTGGTGAACGCGCGCGACGAGCTCCTTCTGTTCTCCGACAAGCGGCACGTTTACCGCACGCAGGGGCACCGCCTCCCATCGCTGAAGCGCGACGCCGCCGGAAAGAACCTGCGCACGGTCGTGCCCATGGAGCAAGACGAAGTCGTGAAGACGATAGTTCCTGTCTCTGATTTCGCTGATGCAGACGATCGTTTCTGCCTGATGGCGACCGAGAACGGCATCGTGAACCGCAATCGCCTGAAGGACTATCGCAACGTGCACGCCAGCGGGATCATCGCCATCAACGCCGATGACGATGACCATCTGGTCGACGTCCACTTGACGTACGGGGATGGCGAACTGCTGTTGGCTACGCTGCATGGCAAGGCGATTCGCTTCCGCGAATCGGATGTCCGTCTGACGAAGCGACCATCAAGAGGCGTGATTGGTATCCGCCTCGAAGAGGGAGATCATGTGATCGGATTGGCAGCGATCGATCGGGACATCACCATGGAGAAGCGGCTGCTTATGGTGACCGAGCGCGGCTACGGAAAGCGCGTCTCGCTCGTCGACTTCCCGCTTCAGGGCCGCGGAGGAAAGGGAGTGCTGGGGATCAAGATCGATCGCGATTCCGGTCCGCTGGTGTCGATCGGTATCGTCTCCGATCAGGACGAGATCATCATCAACACCGATCAGAAGGTGATCCGCATCCTGGCCGGTGACATCAATACCTACGGCCGCTACGCGCGCGGAGTGAAGTTGATCGACCTGGAGGAAGATGATCGCATCGTGTCCGTGGTGCGAACCTAGGAGATATTATGACCGACAGATTTGAGCGTCTGGTGAGTGGGCTGAAAGAGCGCCCGAGCGTGGATCAACTAATCCCGGAAGCTGATCTAGTGGCGAAGCTCAAGAAGTCCGAACAGATGGGAGTCCCCCTGCGGATCAAGCTGGGGATCGATCCAAGCGCTCCGCACCTCACCCTCGGCCACTCCATTCCTCTAAAGAAGATGCGCCAGTTTCAGGACCTCGGCCATATCGGAGTCCTCGTTGTCGGTGACTTCACGCGCCGGATCGGTGATCCGTCCGGCAGGTCCTCTACACGCGCTCTGATGACGCAAGAGGATATCGAGCGCAACATGTCTACCTACGTCGAGCAAGCGTACAAGATCCTCGACCCGGAGAGAACCGAGATCCGCTACAACTCTGAGTGGCTGGGGAAGCTCACCTTTGCTGACGTCATCTCTCTCACCGCCAAGTACACTGTTGCCCGCATGCTCGAGCGCGACGACTTTGCCAAGCGTTTCAGTGGGAACCTCCCGATCAGCATCCTCGAATTCCTCTATCCGCTGGCGCAGGCGTACGACTCCGTGGCGATCCACGCCGACGTCGAGCTGGGAGGGTCCGATCAGTTATTCAACTTCCTCGTCGGGCGCGACATCCAGCGCGAATACGGGCAGGCCCCACAGGCCATCCTCACCGTTCCTCTGCTCATCGGCACCGACGGAGTGCGCAGCATGAGCCAGACGGTGGGAAATTATGTTGGGATCGGCGAGGCACCGAGCGAGATGTACGGAAAGATCCTCTCCATCCCCGACGACCTACTGCGCGAGTACTTCTTCCAGTTGACCGACATCGAGATGGCTAAAGCCGAGTCGCTGATCGAGCGCTCGCCGCGCGACGCCAAGCGCCGCTTGGCACTGGAGATCGTCGCTCATTACCACGACAAAGACGCAGCGATCGCCGCTCAGGAGGAGTTCGATCGCGTCCACATCCAACACGAGCGCCCGAGTGACGTGCCCCAGGTGAAGATCGATCGTGAACTCCTCAAGGACGGGAACGTGATCTGGGTGATCTCCCTGCTGCAAGGATCAGGGCTGGTGAAGAGCCGTGGCGAGGCCAAGCGTCTGATCATGCAAGGTGGCGTGAAGATCAACGAAGAGCGGATCGCCTCACCGGAGCTTGAACTTGCCTTCAACCCACCGATGCTCATTCAAGTGGGAAAGCGGTCGTTTGTGGAAGCAGTGTAGCAAAATGGGGTCTACCATTGCTTTTTACAGGTGACGGGAATAACAATTATATAGAGGCATCAGTAGCAGTATAAAAATTCAAAAATAAAGGTCTGAACATTCCACTTGGATTTTCAAGTCACATTGGGGGTCACCTCCCGGAGTTCGTAGTCTCTTCCGTTCTTGAGCATTGACCAGATTACTCGTACGAGATGCCGACCGAGGGCCCGGATCGCTTGGTTGTGGCTCTTGATGAGCGACAACTAAACCTCCCGTCCGGCGACAATTAGAATTCCCGTTTTGGAAGCAACCGGTTAGGCTGTCTAACCTTCAGATTAGGAGGGGGTTAGGTGGTCACAGATCAACAAGTGAGGTTA
>CAJVYM010000043.1 GCA_913009415.1 uncultured bacterium | reverse complement strand
TGATTTGTGTTTTTTTTTTTTCAAGCAGAAGACGGCATACGAGATATATCAGTGTGACTGGAGTTCAGACGTGTGCTCTTCCGATCTGGGCTTGCCGCTCTAGTGGAGGCTGCAAAGGCTGTTCCTGGGGTGGCGCCGTTAATTGCGGTTGCTATTGCTGGAGGTAGTGTTTATCTCGAAGCAGTGGCGACGGCACCTGATCTTCCAAGGCAAGTCCGGAGCGAACTGCGTAGCATGGTCAAGAATTACCGGGATATGCTAGAATCGGAACTGAAGAGCCATCCAAATGACAACACTCCAGAGAGAGCCTTGGTGGCAACGCTTGAGATTCTCGCAAAGCATGGGCTTTCAGCCGAAGAGCTAGTAACCAAAGTCAAGCTGAACGTGGGTCAGGCGGGAAAACTCACGTTAACGCGTGCTAAGCAGCGATTGAACTCTCTCTATGACACCAAGGCCCAGGAACTGACGAAACGGTTGGTGCGAGAGTACTACGGGATTCTACTTGCCCATAAGGAAGCCTTAAGTGCCGTTGGAGTACCAGCTTTGCGCACGCTTCTTGCGCTACAATCCGACTTCAAGGAGGAGCTTAGCTCACAGACAGAAGTTATCCTAGCTAAGCTGGATGAGCTTCTGGGGCTCAATCGAACCAGGGCTTGGCGCAAAGTCCATTCGCCCGGTCGGTATTACAATCCAAGATGGGGGTTACGCCCCCCAATGTTGCGTCCAGAATATCAAGTAGTGGATTACATTGGTAAAGAGCATGAGGAGACACAGGAAGACCTTCTAACATGGATTTGGAGCCTGGCGGATCAGCCTCGAGGTAAGCGCATCGGGTTACGGTGCTATGTCGGGCCGGGTGGAGCGGGTAAGACACGGCTCCTTCTGGAGGCAGGTAGAAGACTGGAAAGGGCGGGATGGACCACGTGGTTCTTGGAGCAAGGTGGCGCTACCGATGAGACAGCCCACTTCCTATTGAAAACATCAAGTCCAACCCTGTTAGTTCTGGACTACGTGGGTACACGGCGGTACGAAGTCGAGGCCCTCCTGAATGCTCTGGCTTCCGAACGCAATCGTGAAATCCCTTACGCGTTGGTCCTCTTGGACCGCAGCGAGCCGGAATGGCTTCGGAATGCGGTGAAACAAGGCTCAGACCCCAACTACAGCGGCCGCCCCGAACTTCAGATGATAAAGACCATCGAATACAAAGCCCATACTGTGCCTAAGGTTGGCGTGGAGGACCTACCGCGACTGTACGAAGCCGGCATTCAAGATCTGGCCAGCGCCGTGGGGATGCAACCACCCAACACAACCTCACCGTCTTCATTGCCTCGCCGTCCCCTGTATGTCCTCTTGCTCGCGTTGCTAGCTGTGGCAGGTGAGCGTCTGCCAGAAGATACAAGTGATGAGACGAGCATCTTGCAATCGGTCTGGGAGTGGATAGTCGGGCGGTGGAGGGCTTACTTAGAACGGGATCCAGGAATGGAGCCCGGTTGGATCGATGGCCTCGTTCCCAAACCCTTTGAGGAACTCGGTATCTTGGAGAAACTCACGATGGTGACTACTCTGGGACGGGTGTTCCCGGATACAGGTGGCCTCGCTAGATTCCTTGAACAGCGAGACTGGTTGCCACGAGACAAGTATGGCGATACACCGGATGCCCCTTGGTTGGCTGCGCACATTGCCAAACTCTTGCCAAGTCATGGAGATCGACTTGGGATAATAGCTGCAATTGAACCCGATCCTTTGTCCGATTACGTACTGGCGAAAAGGCTGTCAGAGCCCGTGGAGTTGGTTGTCGCAGCCCTCCCGTCGCGGGAAGAGGCTTCTGGTTTCTTAGTAAGTAGAGAAGGAGGACGAGAGCTATTCACTTGGCTGGAGCGAGTTACGAAAACGATGGCTCGCTTGGGGCAAGCCCCGTATGAGGAGGCCCCAGTCAAACAAGCGGAAGAGGCTGTGGAAGGATGGCTCCTCGGCATAACCGATGAACTGTCGCAGGAGGACGCAAATGCCTTCTTCAGGGTGCTCGATGACCAGTTGCCTCTACCTTGATCGCACCCTGACCTGGCGCCCGTTCTTGTTGACTTTCTATCGATGCATGGTCATACACGCAAAGAACACACAGGACCTTTCTGCTGAGGCAGGGGCACAAGGCATGCTGGGTTACGCTTTGTCCGAGCTTGGCAAGCAAGAGGAAGCTCTGGAGGCGACGAAAGAGGCGGTGGATAAGTACGGTCAGCTTGCCAAGAAGAACCCTGATGCGTTCCTGCCTGACCTGGCTATGAGCCTCAACAACCTTGGCGCCATGCTGTCCGAGCTTGGCAAGCGGGAGGAAGCGCTGGAGGCGACGAAAGAGGCGGTGGATAAGTACGGTCAGCTTGCCAAGAAGAACCCTGATGCGTTCCTGCCTAACCTGGCCGGGAGCCTCAACAACCTTGGCGCCATGCTGTCCGAGCTTGGCAAGCGGGAGGAAGCGCTGGAGGCGACGAAAGAGGCGGTGGAGATAAGACGCGTGCTTGCCCAAAAGAACCCTGATGCGTTCCTGCCTGACCTGGTCGGGAGCCTCAACAACCTGGGCAATCGGCTTTCCGCCCTTGGCCGCCGGGAGGAAGCGCTTGCGGCGACGAAAAAGGCGGTGGAAAAGTACCGAGTGCTTGCCAAGAAGAACCCCGATGAGTTCCTGCCTGACCTGGCCGGGAGCCTCAACAACCTGGGAGCTATGCTATCCGCCCTTGGCCGCCGGGAGGAAGCGCTTGCGGCGACGAAAGAGGCGATGGAGATAAGACGCGTGCTTGCCCAAAAGAACCCTGATGCGTTCCTGCCTGACCTGGCTACGAGCCTCGGGGCGCGCGGGAGCGTACTGCGTGGAGCGGGGCGTCACAAAGAAGCAGCGGAATCGTTTGAGGAAGGCCTCAAGCTCCTTCTCCCACTCTTGCAGAAGGCGCCGGCGGCGTTTTCGAGGTTGGGCACAGGACTGCTACAGTACTATCTGAGATCTGGTCAAGCTGCCGGATTGGAACCGGATGAGAGATTAGTGGGCTCAGTGAAAGAGATTCTGACAGAGCATTCCTAAGCCGAAACGGCTTCGGCGCTAGGCGCTTTGTTCAGGATGACCGAGGAGGCTTCCAAGTCCGACGAGCCGACGCACGAAGCGTACGGGATTCTCACCACCTTGCGGGATCGCGAGGATATGCCCGAGGAACTCCGCGCGCTGGCCGAGCGGCTCATTTCTGTCCTCCATAGAGAGCGTAATCGCGACAAGCTCCTCGCCGGTCTCCCCATTGAGTTGAGCGAGGCGATGGATAAACTACTCTCCAGCATTCCTCCTCCCTCTTGAGGAAACGGCATCCTGTTGCTTGCACTAAGCAGTTTGTCGCCAGCCAGGTCGAGTAGCAGGCTTATACTTCGCGCTTAAGCACTGAGAGGATGAATTCCATCGCTGCGCGGACGGAAGACTCCTTGTTCTGCGTGCGGCTTCCTTCCCAGCGGAAGCGGTGAGAGACAACGCCGCTTTCAGTCGCTAGTCCAATGTAGGTAAGGCCAACCGGCTTCTCCGCGCTCCCCCCTCCAGGACCGGCGATACCGGTGATGGAGACGGCGATGTCGCACTTGAACAGCTCGCGACAGCCGCTGGCCATCACCTCCGCTGTCTCGGAGCTCACCGCGCCGTGATCTGTGATTACTCTGTGCGGGACGTGGAGGAGCGCTTCCTTTACCTCGTTTTGGTAAGCGATCACCCCGCCGAGGAAGTACTCTGATGATCCGGCGACGTCCGTGATCCTGCTTCCTAGAAGCCCGCCAGTGCACGATTCAGCCACAGCAAGCGTGAGTTTGCGATCTCGCAGTTCCTCTCCAAGCTGCTCTTCAAGAAGCATATTTACCTCCGCGCGGTAGATGATGGGGAATACTCGCCAAGAAAGCAATCTCCCGCCCGTTCGCTAGGCTCATTCATTGAGCGATTGAGTAATTTGATGATTGAGAGACTGTTCTAGGGGTGCGAAGGTTTGGCGTGAACCGGAAATCTCGATCAATCACTGAGTCATTCAATGACTAAATCACTCAATCTCAAGATCTCTCAATGAATGAGCGTTCCCACCCGCTCACCCCGGCAGATCATCCCGAGAGCATCGGGATCGGAGAGGTCGAACACGATGATCGGGAGCTTGTTCTCCCGACAGATCTCCACTGCTACCTGGTCCATCACGCCGTAGCGTGCCGCGAGGAATTCGTCGTAGGACAGTTCCTCGATCAGGTGCGAGTCCTTGTCTTTAGCCGGATCGGCGTTGAATACTCCGGCGACGTTTGACCCCTTAGCGACGAGGTCGGCTCCGATCGCCGCTGCGCGCACCGCGGCGGCGGTGTCTGTGGTGACGAGTGGGTTTCCCGTCCCACCGACGAAGATGACGATCTTCCCCTCGGAGAGTGCCTTGCGCGCCTTGCGGGGCGAGATCGGATCGGTCAGTTCGGTCACTACAGCCGACTGTACGATCGTTTCCTTCCCCGCCCCTTCGAGGTAGGTGGAGAGGGCGAAGCCGTTCAACACGGTGGCGAGCATCCCCAGGGAATCGGCATCGACGCGATCAAGCCAAGGGCTGCGCGCTCCGCGGATGATGTTTCCTCCGCCGACGACAATTCCAATCTGAACATCGGGAAGAGAAACGATTTGTTGAGAGATGCGGCGAAGAGCCTGCGGAGAGAATGCACCTTCTTCTCCAGCGAACGCTTCGCCGCTCAGCTTGAGAAGAAGGCGCGGGGGGGAGGTCACTATCCCTCTTCCCCTATTTCGTAGCGGGCGAAGCGCTTGACGAAGATGTTCTCTCCGGTCTTTGAGCGCAGGTCTGCGAGGAGATCCTCGATCGTGTGCGCTGCGTCCTTCACGAACGGCTGCTTGAGGAGGCACGCTTCGGTGTAGAACTTCTTGATCCGCCCTTCGACGATCTTCTCGATCATCTGTTCGGGCTTTCCCTCTTTCTTCATCTGCACGCGGTAGACCTCTTTTTCGTTCTCTAGGTCCTCCGCGGGGACATCTTCGGGGGAGACGTAGCGTGGCTTTGCCGCGGCGATCTGCATCGCCACGTCGCGCGTAAATGTGCGGAAGTCGTCGCTGTTAGCGGCAAAATCGGTGTTGCACGCTATCTCCACCAGGACGCCAACCTTTCCGCTGTGATGCACGTACGCCTCGATCCGTCCCTCGGTCGCCTCGCGCCCCTTGTGCGCCATGAGCTCGCGCCCCTCTTCGCGCAGGATCTTCTTCGCGCGCTCGATGTCGCCGTCGGCCTTCATCAAGGCCTTCTTGCAGTCCATAATCCCTACGCCGGTCGCCGCGCGTAGGGCTTTAACGTCTTCACTTCTTATCGGCATTTTCCTTTGTTCCTTCGTCTTCTAAGGTGCCGGCCTCCTCTACGGCCACAGCTACGGGGACCTCTTCTGGTTCCTCTTCTTTCACCGCGGGGATTTCTTCGGGCGGCTCTTCCTCTGCTACCGGAGATTGCACTGCCTGTTCTTCCGTGGTCACTTCTTCTGCAACTGGAGCGGCCTCTGCGTTGGCTGTGGGGGCCTCTTTCGCCACAGGAACTTCTTCAGGCTGCTCTTCCTTTCCTTCCTTTACCGATGCTTCAGCCGCCTCTGTGACCGACTTAGCCTCTGCGGTGGCCGTGGGGGCCTCTTCGGCCTCTTCCTGCCTGCCTTCACGACCCTCCAGAATAGCATCGGCGATGCGTGATGTGATCAGCTTCGTCGCCTTGATCGCATCATCGTTTCCCGGGATCGGAAAGTCAATCGGGTCGGGATCACAATTGGTGTCGACGATCGACACGATCGGAATGCCGAGGATGTTTGCCTCGTGCACCGCGTTTACCTCGATGTCAGGGTCAATCACGTACATAACGCTGGGAATGCTCTCCATGTGCCGCAGTCCATCCAGGTTACGCTGCAACTTGGCGAGATCGCGTCGCATACGTGACGCTTCTTTGTTGGGCATATAGTCGATGGATCCGTCCTCTACCATCGTTTCAAGGTCCTTCATTCGCTTGATGCTCTGCTTGATCGTGACGAAATTGGTAAGCGTTCCGCCAAGCCAACGGCGGTTTACGTAGTGCGCACCACACCTCTTGGCCTCGTCGGCGATTGTCGACTGTACCTGCTTTTTCGTGCCGACGAACAGGACTTCTTTCCCCTCCCCCGCGCGATCGCGGACAAAGAAGTACGCCTTCTTAAACATGTCCACAGTCTGCTCGAGGTCTATGATGTGAATCCCTTTGCGTTCGGTGAAGATGTAGCGACCCATCTTTGGGTTCCATTTACGTGTTCGGTGGCCGAAGTGAACTCCGGTCTCCAACAGCTCTTTCATTGTCAGTACTTCCACATCACCCTCCCAAGAATGAAACGTTGGCTCAGAGTATAGCAAACGGTGATGATCTCTTCAATCTGGAGCATGCCCGAGAGAAAAGCAGGCCCTGATGGAGGAGTCTATCTCCTGGCTTGCGCGCGGGTGCTTGACTATAATGCTAGCGGAGGTCGAGACCGATGAGGGAGCAGGAGATGGCAGCGGCACGAGGCGGATCTCTGCGCAGTCTTCCCAAGAATACCGAGGCCGAGCAGGTGGTCCTCGGTTCGGCCATCCTGGAACCGGAAGAGACAATCCCCATCCTGATCGACAAATTACGGCCAGAGGACTTTTACCGCCGCGCACACCGCGTGATATTCCGTACGATTCGCGATCTGTTCGATCGCGGAGAGCCCTCAGATATCGTCTCACTCTCTAACCGCCTCGAAGAGCAGGGGGATATGGAGAAGGCCGGGGGTCGGGTCTACTTAAACGAGCTGCTCGATCGGGTGACGACCACGGCGAGCTTGGATTACTACACGGAGATCATCCACAAGAAGGCGACCCTGCGCGCCCTTATCGAGGCCGGCGGGAGGATATCCGAGTTCGGCTATGACGAGGCGAGCGAGACCGAAGAGATTCTGGACAAGGCAGAGACGATCATCTTCGATATCTCCCGCAACGAGGCGTCCGGAAACTACTACCTCATAAACGAGTTCCTCTACGATCATATCGATACGCTGGAGGAGCTGCACCGCGATCCTAATCGCCACACAATCACCGGTTTCTCAACGGGCTTCCCTCGTTTTGACGAGATGACATCCGGCCTGCAGCGCTCGGACCTCATAGTTGTCGCCGGTCGCCCAGGGACGGGGAAGACGAGCCTGGCGCTGGCGCTGGCACGGCACATCGCGATTCGTGAGAACGCAGCGGTGGGGATCTTTTCCCTGGAGATGACGAAGGAGCAGCTTCTGGAGCGATTGCTGTGCGGTGAGGCAAAGGTCAGCCTGCATCGCCTGCGTGGGGGATATGTCCCGGCAGCGAAGTGGCGTGACATCGCCAATGCCGCGAGCAAGTTTCAGAAGGCGCGAATCATGGTCGACGATTCTCCCGGAACGACCGTATTGGAAATTCGCGCCAAGGCGCGGCGGATGATGGCTCAGCACGGATTGGATATGCTTATTGTCGACTATTTACAACTGCTCGAAGGGTCGATCCGCACCGACGTGCGCGAACAGGAGATCGCCCATATCACGCGCTCGCTCAAGAAACTGGCGCGCGAGCTGAACGTGCCTGTTATCGCCATTTCACAGCTTAATCGAGCGGTGGAGCAGCGGGAGAAGCGGTATCCTCGTTTGTCCGACCTCCGCGAGAGCGGAGCGATTGAGCAGGATGCAGATCTTGTGGTCTTTATCTACCGCGCTGACTACTACAACGAGCCGGCCAATGCGCCGAAGGACGGCCAGAGTTCGGGAAGCGAGGCGGAGTTTATCATCGCCAAACAGAGGAACGGACCCCTGGGCAAGGTGCCGGTGATTTTTCACAAGGCCTACGCCAGCTTTTATTCGGCTGCGCGCGATGATTCGGCGCCGTTCTAGGGTGTGGCTAGCGAAGCACAGCCCACGTATAATCGCGATCACAAATTGATTAATTAGGGAGGAGTGATGGGTTACCCAGCAAATTATCGCTACACTAAGGAACATGAGTGGATCGAGTTGGACGGAAATAGAGCCAAGGTCGGGATCACCGATCATGCGCAGAGCGAGCTTGGGGATGTCGTATTTGTCGAGCTCCCGGCTGTGGGGACTGCGTTCAACCGTGGAGACACCTTGGGCACCGTGGAGTCGGTGAAGGCGGTGAGCGATGTGTTTGCCCCCATTGCCGGCAAGATCGTGGAGGTGAATTCCGAGTTGGAGTCGTCTCCCGAGACGATCAACTCAGATCCACACGGAGCCGGTTGGTTGGTCGTGATAGAGATTAGCGATCCAAGCGAGAGCAATTCGCTCCTTGATGTGGCTGCCTACGAGAAACTAATCGCGGAAGAGTAGGCACCATGCGCTACATTCCCAACACAGATCCCGATCGCAAGGCAATGCTCGATGCGATCGGACGCTCTTCGATGGAGGAGCTCTTTTCAGATATTCCACAGGTTGTCAAGGATCGTTTTCAACCGCTCGGTCTCTTGCCGAAAAGCGAGATGGAGGTACGCACGGAGCTTGGCTCCTTGGCGCAGAAAAACGATGCGGCGGAGGCGACCTCCTTCCTCGGGGGTGGAATCTACGATCACTACATTCCGAGCGTCGTGCAGCACATCACAGCGCGCTCCGAGTTCTACACCGCCTACACCCCGTACCAGCCCGAGATCGCACAGGGGACACTGACAGCGATGTTTGAGTTCCAAACGCTCCTCTGTGAGCTGACGGGGATGGAGATCGCCAACTCGTCGATGTACGACGGAGCGACGGCACTGGCTGAGGCGGCGATGATGGCCGCGCGCGTCAGTGGAAAGAAGAAGATCGCCGTCTCACACGCCCTCTTCGCCCACTACCGCCGCGTCCTTAACACCTACTGCTGGGCCTCGGGGATCGAGATCTTAGAGATTCCAACGATCGACGGCCGCTGCGACCTCTCGGGCGTTCCCTCTGGGGTAGGTGGGGTGATCGTGCAATCACCGAACGCGTTTGGTGTGATCGAGGACCTCACTGGTGTCAAGGAGTCAATCGGCGATGCGTTGCTGATCGTCGCTGTCAATCCCGTTTCCTTGGCTATTCTCACTCCTCCCGGAGAACTCGAAGCCGATATCGTGACGGGCGAAGGGCAACCGTTTGGACTCAGCGCGTCGTTTGGCGGGCCACTCCTTGGCCTGTTTGCCACGCGGAAGGCCTACCTGCGCCAGATGCCAGGGCGGCTCGTCGGACAAACGGTGGACGCCGCCGGGGCGATCGGATACACGATGGTTGCGCAGACGCGCGAGCAGCACATCCGCCGCCAGAAGGCAACGTCGAATATCTGTACCAACGCGCAGCTCTGTGCCCTCACCGCGACCGTGTACATGGCCAGCCTCGGTGGGGATGGTCTGCGCGAGCTCGCGATGTTGAACCTGGAGAAGGCGCACTACCTAGAGCAGCAACTGAGTAAGCTTCCCGGTTGCTCGCTTGCGTACGGCGCTCCGTTCTTCAACGAGTTCGTGCTGCGCGTCCCGGTCGACCCGCAACAGGTACGCGACAGTTTGCGTGAGGAAGGGATTCTCACAGACGATCCGGCGCACCTGGAAGTACTTGGAGTAACGGGAGCGCTGCGCTTTGCCGTCACTGAGAGACGATCCAAAGAGGAACTCGACCGCACAGTCGATCTTGTTGGGGGGATGCTATGAGAACGATATTCGACTATCAAAAGAGCAGTGGAACCGGTGGAATCCTCCCGAAATTGGACGTGCCAAAATGCGGGACCACGGATCTCCTACCGCGTGAGCTTATCAGGCGCAGCGAGCCGAGGATCCCTAACTTGAGCGAGCCGGAGGTCGTCCGTCACTACACCGCTCTCTCCAAATTGAACTACGGGGTCGATGATGGCTTCTACCCGCTGGGAAGCTGCACCATGAAGTACAACCCCAAGGTGAACGAGGACGTAGCGGGCCTTCCCGGATTTTCCTCCGTCCACCCCGCAACCGATCCGGAGCTTGCTCAAGGATCGCTCTCTGTGGTGTATGAGATGTCGCGACTCCTCGCTGGGATCGCGGGGATGGCCGATGTTACCCTGCAACCGGCGGCCGGCGCCCACGGAGAAGTCACGGGGATGTTCCTCATAAAGCGCTACTTCGAGGCGCGCGGTGAGACGCAGAGGACACGCATCCTCCTTCCTGACTCCGCGCACGGAACGAACCCCGCCTCGGCGGCGACCGCTGGCTTCTCTGTGACTGAGATCCGCTCCGGCGCGGACGGCCTTGTCGATCTGAACGCCTTAAGCGGCGAACTCGACGATACCGTTGCCGGCATGATGCTCACCGTCCCCAATACGCTGGGGATCTTCGAGGAGAACATCGTGAAGATCACAGCGATGGTGCACGCCGCTGGCGGGCTTTGCTACTTCGATGGAGCGAACTTGAACGCCTTCCTCGGGCACGCCCGCCCCGGTGATATGGGAGCCGATGTCTTCCACTTCAACCTGCACAAGACGATGTCCTCCCCGCACGGCGGCGGTGGACCGGGCTCCGGACCGGTCGCGGTCAGTGAAGTCCTTGTGCCGTTCCTCCCCGTGCCGCGCGTTAAGCTGGACGGAGAGCACTACGTCCTTGATTGGGAAGAGCCTCAGTCGATCGGGAGCATGCAGTCCTTCTACGGAAACTTCGGCGTCTTCCTCAAGGCCTACGCCTACATCCTCACGCTGGGCGATGAAGGATTACATGAGGCGGGAGAGAACGCCGTTCTAAACGCAAATTACCTGCAGGAGAGGCTGAAGAAGACGTACAAACTGCCGTACGACAGATTGTGCAAGCACGAGTTCGTCCTTACAGGCAAGGGTGTTGCCGAGGGCATATCGACCCTCGATATCGCCAAGAGACTGATCGACTACGGCTTCCATCCGCCCACGATCTACTTCCCACTCATCGTACACGAGGCGTTGATGATCGAGCCGACGGAGACGGAGAGCAAAGAGACGCTCGACCGCTTCACCGAGGCGCTGGAGAAGATCGCTTCGGAGGCAAGAGAGGATCCACAGCTTCTGCACGATGCGCCACACACGGCCCCGACGCGCCGCCTCGACCAGACACGGGCAGCTCGTTATCCGATAATGACGTATCCGTTTGGGGAGTAGGAATCAGCTATCAGCAGTCGGCTATCAGCTATCAGCTTGAAGCAAGTCAAACGCTTTTCCTGATCGCTGAGAGCTGACGGCTGTGATCTGATGGCTGACGGCTATCTCGCCCCTTCGATTGCGGAGGTAATTTGGGTGCAGACGTCGTTACACAGCACCTCATCGGAGGCCTCGACGAGGACGCGAACCACGGGTTGCGTTCCCGAGGGGCGAACGACGAGCCTTCCCTCTGTCCCGAGGCGTTCTTTGGCCTGTTTGATTGCTGATGCCACATACGGATCAGTGATGAGCGCATCTGGCTTTGCAACAGTGACGTCGGCGCGTGCCTGCGGGTAGAGGGCGATTTCATCCGCCAGGTTGTGTAGCGGCCTTCCTCGTTCGTGCGAAATCTCGAGGAGCTTGATCGCCGTGAGGATTCCATCTCCGGTGGGGCTGTGATCGGAGAAGATGATGTGTCCCGATTGCTCGCCTCCCAGTTGCGCCCCGTGGACGAGCATTGCCTGTGCGACGTGGCGATCCCCGACCGGCGTGCGCAGCATGGCAATCCCCGATTGCTCAAGAGCGTGCTCCAGGCCCATGTTGCTCATCACGGTTGCCACGATGATCGTCGGATCGAGCGTCCCTCTCTCCTTCATGTGCAACGCGGCGATTCCCATCATGCGGTCGCCATCGATCGTCTCCCCTCTGGGAGAGATGAGGAGCACTCTGTCGCCGTCTCCATCGAACGCGATTCCAAGATCAGCGTGTTGTGTGAGGACGGCTTCACGCAATACTTCGAGGTGTGTCGATCCGCAATTGCGATTGATCCTTTCTCCATCGGGAGCGGTGTGCATCTCGATGACGCGTGCGTTGAAGTGGCGGAGGACGTGCGGCGCGATCGCTCCCGTCGCTCCATACGCACAATCGACGATGATCTTGAGGCCGGAGAGGTCGATGTCATCGCTCTCGATCGTCCCTGTTAGGAATGCAGCATACCGCGTTGCCGCCGCCTGCAGTGGAGAGATCGATCCCACGTGGGGAGCGCGAGGGGGGAGGTCCTCAAGGGCGCCTTCAATCGCATCCTCCTCCTCGATGGTGAGCTTCATTCCCTTCCGGTCGAAGAACTTGATCCCGTTGTCCGCCGGTTCGTTGTGTGAAGCGGAGATCACCGCTCCCAGATCGGCGCGTTCGTCCTTGATGAGAAACGAGATCGCTGGGGTGGGGATAATCCCAGCGAGGAGGACATCGGTGCCGGCGGAGGAAAATCCCGCAGCCAGCGCCCCTTCAAGCATCGGTCCGCTGAGGCGGGTGTCCCGTCCGATGATCACTCGCCCGCCCTTTGGCACGAGACGGGAAGCGGCGGCACGGGCAAGGGAAAGGGCCAGCTCGGCGGTGACGTGTTCGTTCGCCCTTCCGCGCACTCCGTCAGTTCCAAACAGGGTTGTCACTTGCATGCCTCCATCTACGGGATCCACCCTCCGCCAATGCTGAACATGGGCGGCCCAAGCGCGAGCGGGTAGATGATCTCACCGCTTGCAACGAGTTGGAGGTGGTCGGCAAACGAGAAGCGGTACGATATGCCCCCGCCGAAGACGATCGATGGGAACGTCGCCGTCAGATCGAAGTAGGAGATCCCGATCGTCGCTCGCAGCAGACTCGCTCCAGCGCTCTCTTGCCCGCCGATCGCTACCTCGGTGCTTCCCAGAATCAGTGTCTTTCCATCGGGTGCAAGGAAGAGCGATGCCATGGCCCAGCCGAAGGAAAGATGAGTTCCGATGTCCACTCCGATCATGAACGGAGCCTGTCCCAGAGGAATGATGATGCGCAAACCGACGTAGTCAAGCCCAGCACCCAGGGCAGGGTAGGCAGCAAGGACGGCGCCAATGATCGCCGCGATGATAAGGATTCGTCTTGTATGTCGTAGCATCACTGTGAGTATATCCGCTTGTATACCTCACAGGCAACTTCTGTTCGTAACGTCTTACTTGGATTCCGGTCGCGCGATGTCGCCGATCAGTGGCTTGAAGTCGGATGTGCGCACGGCGTAGGAGACACGATCGCGCACTTCAGTGACCACGATCTCACCCTTCACTCCGACGACATCGTAGGAGAGGATCTCCCCGGTCACCGGGTCGACCACGAGGTTGGTCGTATCCAGGACTTGGAAGAAGTCGCCCTTGTGCACGCCGGCGTCAGCGCCGATGTTAATCGCGATGCGCCCGTCGGAGAGGATCGCTGCTACCTGCCCCTCGTGCGCGGCCAGTGCTGGCGCTTCCGTTACTCCCGCGGCTGATCTCGTGGCGAGTACGGCCGGAGCTGCCTTCTCCATCCCATTGATAAGCTGTGAGACAAGCTGGTCGAGCGCGCTGTTTGTCGCCTTTCCGACGATCGTTTGGTCGAACTGGCCGCTTCCCACTGTGATCTCACTCAACGGAGTAATGGCCCCCGTTCCCGGCCGGATCTGGAAGTTAACCGTGGCAATGTAAGAGAACGGCCCTTCATGGAACAGCTTTGCGATGTACATCCCGGGGCTGAGCTGCACTCCGCCGGGGCCACGCTGATCCCAGAACCACTCTCCGCACGCTCCGTTGTTCACGAATTGGTCGGTGCCAAGCTTCTTTATGAACGCACCGCCGATTGTGTCGATCTCCACTCCGTACCAGCCGGGCGCATTGGTGTTCTTGTACCCGAAGTGGACTGTCTCTCCAATGTAGTAATACGGCTTATCGCTTCGCAGTCCGCCGGTGCAGACATTAGCGCCCGCGGGCTGTGTGCCGGCGAGAATCTTCCCGATGTTGATGGAGAAGCCGGTCGCTCCGCTGGCGCTCCCCTTTACTGAAACGGCGCCAACGATCTCCGATGTGTACACGTTCACCAGCCGCGCGGATATTGCTATCTCCACCGATGCGCTGCTGGCGCTGAAAAAGCCGAGGCTCACTGCCGACTGCTGTACGTTCGCCTTGGTAACCGCCCCTACGATGAGCATATCAGCTCCGAGGAGCTGCCCGGCAGTGACGAGGTCCGATCGAATAGCCGGATTCAGCCCGCGCTCCTGCATCACCGCCTCCAGATCGCTTCGTTCAAGCACGTGCACCCCGCTCTGTACGAGGCGTGCCACCAACTCATCGGCAATCCCCTGCCCGACGTTGATCAGGGCGGAACCACTATGGTCCTCAAACGGCGCCACTGCAACCTTGATATCGGCGAGGGCAGATGTAGCTTGGTCAATCGAAACGGGAAACGTGATAGTCTTTGAGTTGTTGTCTTCGTTGGATTCAGAGATTCTGTTGAATGGCTGGTCGGCCTCTACCGTGACCGTGTGCATTCCCGGACTGGCTTGCCAATTGATGGAGACATCCTTGCTGCGACCGGCATCGATGCCAAACGGGATGGATGGCGTGTCGACTTGCATGCCATCCACGAGGAATCTCACACTGAACCGATCCCGTGCATCACTCGTCCCGTTATTATCGATAGTTGCCGTAATCGTTACCATCTGGCCAACAACCGGATTCTCGGGGGAAAGGACGATGTTAGAAACGATGAGATCGGGGGCAGCAATACCTAACACGGACGCAAACAGGACTATCAACAGACCAACTGACAATACGAAGCACTTCACTATTCCCTCCTCACAGAGATCGTTCGCCATCACATACACCAGGACCTTCGACTTGTTTCATCGATCATAGTTGTCATCGGCGGCCAATCTCATGGATACGGACAAGAGGAAATGCCAATGCCCCCATGAGGGCAATGATTGTAATGGCTGCCCCTATCCCGAGGCGATCGGCCATCAACCCGATCATCGGCGCCAAGGCAGCGATAAGAAGCGTGCGCAACTGCGACTCGACTGACAGACCGGTGGCCATCATCTGGCGAGGAATCAGGTCCGCAAGATACCCGACGAGAAGCGGCCTTCTGGCATTCTGGAGCAGATACAGCCCAAGAAAGCCGATAATAGAGAGGATGTACAAGTGCGTCAAGACACCGATCCCTCCCGCCGCAAGAAGGATTATGCCTACTACGTAGATCATGTTGGCCGCTCCAGTCAACGAGTGGACGCGTTGCTGAATCATCCCCGCATGTGATGCGGCGTAGCTTGTCCCCAGGTAGATGAAAAAGTAGATAATGCCGACCACAATCGCCACTCGCCTATTTTTGCTCAACGATAGCAGGACAGGCAGCGCCAGCGCCAGTGACTGCAACACCGGCTGCAGGTAGTCCTTCGTGGACTTAAACAGGGCATCAAATGATGCGCTGCTGAGAAGTCCGCGCAGGAGGATTCCCTTTCGGAGCATGTGAAAAGAGTTCACGGCCGTTGAGCGGATCTGCCTTGCTATTTCCTTCATGCCTCCACCTCTAAGCCCCACGAGTATGCCATCGAGTTCTTTCGGGTAGGAAAGCATGAGGAGCAGCTCCAGGAGGTAGGGGGCGATTGAGGCGAGGAAGACGATGCGGTAGCTTCCCGTATGAAAAACAAGGACAGCGGCAATCAGTGCGGCGATCGCCGAGCCAAACTGCGATGCTGCGCGCGTGTGCCCGTAGTATTCCACCTTCTGGCCCTCGATCCCCTTTATGTGCAGGTACTCGAGGATCAGCGCCTTGTGTGTCCCGGAGCGGAAAGCTTCCCCAAAAGCGAATAGGAGCATCGCGAGAGCGTAGATGCCAAAGTGAGGGAACAGATAGAACAAGGCGAATGACAAGAGGTATGATGAGAATGAAGCGAGCATCGACCTGCGGCGTCCGTAGGAATCAGCGACAATTCCGGTTGGTATTTCCAGAACGTTCGTTGCGATCTCGCGGATGGAGAACAGCGTCCCTATTTCGAGAAATGTTAGGCCCGTCTCGCGAAAGAAGAGAATAAGAAACGGGTCGAAGAACCGCAGGTTCTTGAGGAACCCGTACGCGCGGAACTTGTGGTACATCAAATCCTTGGGTATAGCCACGCCTTACCCCTCTTCGGACGTTAAGACGCGTTCCAAGGCGTCAGCCACCGCGGGATCGATCTCCTTACCTCGCATCTTCCTAATCATCTCTATGGATTTCTCGTGGCTGAACGCCTTGCGGTAAGGCCGATCAGTGGAGAGAGCATCGTAGATATCGGCTGCCGTTATTATGCGGGCGATTAGCGGGATATCATCTCCCTTCAGTCCATCCGGGTAGCCGCTCCCGTCCCAGTGCTCATGCTCATGGCGCACAGCATTGGCCACATGGCTGTAGATGGATAACCCCTCAATCAGCTCAGCGCTGATCACCGGGTGTTTCTTCATGATTGTCCACTCGTCGGCGTCCAGTTTTCCTGGTTTGAGAAGGATTGCGTCCGGGACGGCAATCTTCCCGATATCGTGTACCTTTGCCGCGACATCAATGTTCTCTATCTCGCTCTCGGAAAGGTCCATCTGTTTCGCGATCTTTACCGCCAACTCGGCGACGGACGACGAATGCACGGCCGTGTAGTGATCGCGCTCATCGAGAATGCGCGAGATCCTCTCAAACGTCTTCCGTGCTTCCGTTTGCAGTTTCAGATAACTTCGGAAAGAGACATGGACGAGGACCAAAGGAACAAGTCCCAAAAAGACATGCCACACGGAAATCGAGTAGAGGACAGCAAGCAAGAGAGCTGAGGCACAGAGTACAAGAAGCTGAATGGAAAACGCTCGCATGCTCTTCCAAAGTCCGTAGAAGAATTTTCCGGGTCCCGTAAGTGAGATAATTCCACGCACAAACGACAGGTTCAACAGAGAGCAAGAAGCGAAACTGCCGACTGCCCAAAGATAAGCACTCGGGGTATCTAGAAGAAGTCTCTCATGGCCGAATAAGCGGAGCACAAGCCCTACAATCGCTATCGCTACAACAAATTGACTGACATTGAATGCAATGGGAACAATCGCACTCCATAACCCCTTTTCTAATTGTTTCCAGCGCAATAATAGCTCTGAACTAAGAGAAGAGATAAAAACAAGCAAAATTCCTAAAGAAGGGCCGAGAATGAACAACCCTGCCAGATAGAGCGCAATAGAACTCGACATCTCCCATCCATAAAATGGAATCCAGGTTGCGTAAACCTCGGAGAGAACCGCGAGGATAAGAAAAATACTGAACAAAGTCAGCTGAGAAATAGTGGGAGAAGCAAGAGTGCTTCCAGCGTATACCAGAGAGAGAACACAAAGAGCAGAGATAAGGATGACAAAGAATCTCGCGCTAAACGGTAAATTCATTTTACTCCCTGGCAAAGAGAAAAGCCCAACCGCATTCTTTAATCATAGCAGAAAGAAGGTGGTTGGGCTAGTATTTGCCTGGATTCTACGGATGCCACTTAACCCCTGCACCAAGAGCAAGGCCAAGGGATATGATCATCAGCAAGTAGTATATGCCTTTATGCTTGCCTAGTTTACAAAATATCTTATTGACTTTCTTGCTCATGCTAGGGCTGTACCCTTGCCATTTCATTCTCCGACCTCCTCTCTTGTCTTTACGGATGCCACTTGACGCCCGCGCCCAATGCCAGCCCGAGTGCGGCGATCATCAACAGGTAATACAGCCCTTTGCTTCCGACGAACTTCTGAACGATCTTCTTCATCGCATTTTCTCCTTTGACGCAAAACTTGTACAGCAGGCAGCTTGAAAACCGCC
>CAJVYM010000042.1 GCA_913009415.1 uncultured bacterium | reverse complement strand
CGGATGTTCCCTTGCCCAAAATCAAGAAAGCCGTTTCTAATCAGGATTTGCGTGTTTCTAGAGCTGTATTGTGCTCACTAAAGATCAACGAATATTCCTTGGTTTTTGTCTCAGCGAGTTGTACTATGTGGTCACTGTAAACATCGATACTTCAAGCCACGAAAGCGATCTTGTTTGAAGTGTTCTCTAGTGAGATAAAGGCAAGCGTACCCACTAAGAGAAAGCTGTCAGCTCAGCGTAAAACTGGCAACAGATGGGGGTTTGCGCCTGCGTGATTCAATCTCAACGCAAGGGAACATCCGTTACAGCATCAACTTAGTGAGTACCGTCTCATCACTTCTCCTCTTTCTTTGGCGTGCTTGGCGCTCTTTGCGTGAGAAACGCTTTTCCCTTCGTGTTCCTCGTGCCCTTCGTGGTGAGAAATCTTTATCTCGCTCCCCGTTCCGAGTTCCGCATTCCGCGTTTCTCGCTCGCTACCACTCAATCACAATGATGTTGTTATGTATTAGGCCTACTTCCAACACTAATCATTAAGAGTGGGAGATGTGCGTGTCTTGGCGAGGACGGTCAGGAACCCAAGCAGGGCTATCCCCGACATCGTAAGAAACATTCCGTGAAAGCCGACAAGCGGGGTCAATGCGCCAGCGATGAGCGGTCCGATCACTCCGCCCACTCCGCGGCTGGAGTTGAATAGGCCAAACATCGTTCCCTGTCTCTCCGTTGGGGTGTGATCGCCGATGTACGAGGTCGATCCGGCGTAGAGTGAACTGAAAGACATTCCGAGGATAAAGTAACCAAGGCCGATCCCCGAGGCGCTTCGGGAGAAAGCGAAGATCACTGGAACAATGGCCGACATCCCGAAGCCGAAGGCGAAGATCGTCTTGCGACCAACAATATCGGAGAGACGCCCGAAGATGAGTGCTCCCAGGATGGAGGTCGCCGCACCGATGGCGTTTATCGTCCCCATTATCGCTACCGGCACTCCCAATGTGGCCATGTACACGAAGATCAGCGATGCCGCCCCCGATGTCCCCATCTGTCGTAGCGCCCCGCTGATGTAAAGGCCGTTCAGGCCGCCGTTCCGCAGTGCAGTACCCAAAGACTGGCGCTCCTTTCTGCTGAAGCTTTCTGCCCGTGGAAGCAGGAAGACAAACAGGCAAGCAACTATCGGTAATAGAGCAAGCGAGAAGAAGCTCAATCTATAACCAAGGTCAGCGAGCAGGAATCCGGCGATGATCTTTCCCAGTGCTGAGCCCGTCGAGCGGGATGCGCTCAGATACGATAGGTCCCTCCCGCGATGATCGTTCGTGCTGATGGCGGAGACGATCGCCATCGTCATCGGGGCGATACCGGTAACCATCAACACGCGCAGGAAAACAGCGGGGAGCACTCCCGCGGGAGGCAGGAGCAGAGCGAGGATTCCCGTGGCGACAGCGCTCGTCATGAGAATCAAGAATAGCAAGTGCTTGCGTGAGTAGCGATCGGCGAGGGTTCCCCACATCGTGCTCCCGATCAGCGTCCCCATCCAGACGAAGCTCGTCAACATGCTGATCACGATCGGTGTTGCATGCAGATCCTTCAGATAGAGCTGGGCGAGCATGATGATCCCGCCCGCCGTTGACGAGAGGATAGATAGAGCCATAAGCGGGGAGATGAGTCGCATCTTCCCCACGCGTCTGCTGCCTGCCTGTTCCATGCGCAGGAGTTTAGACCTTATCGGAGAGTATTTCTACAGATAGCCCGCTTGTTTTAGCGATAGGTAGCCGCGCTTAGTGACGATGATGTGATCGAGAAGGGGGATTCCGAGGAGCTTTCCCGCGCGCACCAGGCGATCGGTAAGGGCAATGTCTTCCGGGCTCGCCTCAAGTGTGCCTGAGGGGTGGTTGTGGGCGACGATGATCGATGCCGCGCGATCGGTCAATGGATCGGCGTACACCTCGCGCGGATGCACCTGGTTTGAATCGAGCAAGCCTACGGTGACGACGCGATTTTCGATCACCTCGTTTGCCCCATTGAGCGACAGGCAGACGAAGTACTCCTGGTGCTTTTCGCGGATCTGCTGCACGAATGGCAGCACGTCTTTCGCCTCACGCACGCGCGCTCCCTCACGTTGCAGATGACGACGCACGAGTTCAAACGCAGCGGCAATGCGCGCTGCCTTGGCTGGACCAACCCCTGGGATCTCCTCCAAGGAGTCCACATCAAGCTTGTCCGACCGTAAATCGACCTTCCTAAGGATCTTCGTCGCCAGGGAAAGAGCGTTTGTTCCCTTCATCCCGCTTCCGATCAGGATCGCCAATAGCTCGGAATCTGAAAGAGCCATCGGCCCCTTGGAAAGGAGTTTCTCCCGCGGTCGATCAAACTCGGGAAGATCCTTAATCACCTTCACCGCGATCACCCTCAAAGGTTAAGTATCAACACCTCATACTAGAACACTCAGCCAGGGAATGCAATGCTTTGGCAGGGCCACTTCCTCTTCGCCCCTTATATCGGCCTCTGCGGTAATGCACTCATCGTTGTGATGTTGGCCAAGCATCTACCTTCGGGCAGGGAAAAAGCTCTCTACGCTCTTTTGGCAAGTATCAGCTCGGCTAGGGCTAGATCTTCCTTTGTTGTCACCTTGATGTTTGTCTCTTCACCAGCGATGGTCCACACCGGTGTTTCGCGCGCGAGGACAGCAGCGGCGTCATCGGTGACGTCGTTATCGGTCTCAGATAGGGCTTTCATGATCAAGTCGCGTGAAAATCCCTGTGGGGTTTGCATGCGCAGCAAGCAAGAGCGATCGACCAGGGCTTCCTCGAGCGGATGGCCGAGCGCTCCCTGTCTGATTGTGTCGACGACGGGGAGAGCGGGTACGCAGGCTCCGTGCACGCGTGTAGCTGCGATGAGGCGCGAGATGAGATCAACGCTCACAAATGGTCGGGCGGCATCGTGGATGAGGACGATATCCCCTTGTGCTGCACGAACTCCCTCGTAGGATGAATCCTGCCGCCGCGCTCCGCCGTGAACGATCTTAACGTCCTTTGCGACGTCGCCGATGAGCGCTGATGCAGCGTTTTCTTCGCCTGAAGCAACCACGAGGATGATCTCGTCGATCTCTTCGCATTCGGCGAATGTGCCAAGCGTGTAGGAAAGGAGCGGACGAGACGCGATCTTCAGAAAGACTTTGTTCTTGTCCGCTCCTATTCTCGTGCCTCGCCCTGCAGCGAGGATAATGGCGCTGATTCGCGTCGCCACGCGACTACTCCGTGGACGCGGGCTCGCCAATCTGCGTGAGGTTTTTTCCGTCGGGGTCGATCATGTACATCTGCCACTTGTCCGCCCGATTGGAGTTGAACAGGATCTTGTTGTTCGCCGCCCAGTATGGGTTGATGTCCTCCCCAGCGTGCGTGGTCAGCCGCGTCTCCTTCAGCGTTGACAGGTCGATGATGTACAGGTCAACGTTCTTGTCGCGGTTGGAGGAGAAGACGAGCTTGTCTCCCTGCGGGGACCAGCTCGGCGTCCAGTCGTCGACTTCGTTCTGCGTGAGCTGGATGACCTTACCCGTCTTCAAGTTTCGCGTGAACAGCTCGAACCCCTTCTTTCCCGGTGAGGCGTAGGCGACCGTCGTGTTGTCCGGCGATAGCGTCGGCTGCCAGTTCTCCAGTTTCGGCCCCTTCTGCTGCAGGAGCGAACACCCTCCAAGGAGGAAGAGTATCCCTCCAATAATCACTACGATGATTACACGTTTCATTGCTCTATTTCTCCTTTACCGCTCCCAACGGGGGGATTCGCCGCATGGTTCGACGAACAGCATCCGTCCGGCTTCTGTCTGCAACGTGCTCTTCACCGTTGTCTTGATCGTGCGTCCGATGTGGCGTCTTCCGTTTTCTATCACAACCATCGTCCCATCGTCAAGGTAGCCGACACCCTGGCCGATCTCCTCTCCCCGGTCGATCACCTCGATGCTGAGCTCCTCGCCGGGGATAAACCTGGGCTTAACGGTATTCGCTAGCTCGTTGATGTTCAACACCTTCACCCCCTCGACCTGAGCGACGCGGTTCAGGTTGTAGTCGGTGGTAATCAGTGATCCGTGCTCCTCCTTTGCCAGGCGAATGAGCTTGTGGTCCACTTCTTTTACGGAAGGATAGTCTCGATTGATCACGCGAATCACCACGTGTTCGTCGTTCATCAGCTCTCCCAGGATTTCGAGACCACGCCGCCCTTTCCGACGACGGAGGCTGTTGGACGAATCGGCGATGTTCTGCAGCTCAGCCAGGACAAACTCGGGGATGATGATCTCCCCTTCGATGAACCCGGTGCGCACCAGGTCGCCGATGCGGCCATCGATGATCACGCTTGTGTCAATCACCTTGCTCGACACATCTCCATTCTTCTTGTGGGCACGCGGCAGTTTTCCCCCTGGCCTCATTTTGGTAAGCAACGGGGAATCGAGTGAATATCCGATCGCCAGGCCAAAGCCTACGCTGATGAGGAGAACTACCCCGCGAACTATCCCTGCACCAGGAGCTCTAGGCAGGATAAGCAGCAGGGCATAGCTGATCAGAAGGCCGAACAGAACACCGATCCCTCCGACGATAAAGCTATTACACAGGCGCGTAGCCGCGCCATCCTGCATGATCTCCTCACGCACCCGTTTCCACACGCTTAAGGTGATCCAGGAAAGAAGAGCGCCGACAACGCCACCAATGACAAGATTTGCTACCAAACTGGGAACTACACCGGCGTATCCGATGATTCCATGTGCGGCTGCAGCCGCGGCACTACCGGCGATGAATAGGAAGTACAAGACCAAATTCAACGTGTTCCCACCTCCTGTGGCTCACTATTTAGGTAAGAGCGGAAGCAGCGCGAGCCGTATCTTCCATGTACTTCGTTTGACGTTGATTGTATACATTGCTTGACTTGGGTGCAAGATTTTGCTATTGTGTACTGTAAAAGCGTACGTTTGATGGGGCAGATGGGGGGGAGCGCGCTGACTGTTAATTGGACCGTGCGAGAGATCCTCAAGTGGACGCGAGGATACTTCAAAGGAGCAGGTATTTCTCAACCGCGACTGGAAGCGGAGATCCTCCTTGCACATGTGATGAACGTTGATCGGTTGCACCTTTATCTTTCCCCGGATACTCCCCTCACTCCTGACGAACGCGCCCGCTTCCGTGAGATCATCAAGAAGCGCCGTTCCGGCGTTCCCCGTCAGTACCTGACCGGAGAAGTACAGTTTTATGGGCTACGCTTTCGTATACGCGACGATGTATTTATCCCCCGCCCCGAGACTGAAGAGCTTCTGGAGAGAGCCCTCGGGCTCGTCCCACGCGACCGCGACCTTGCCTGCCTCGATCTTGGGACCGGATCCGGCGTGATCGCCGTTTCGCTGGCAAAGTACCTTCCGCGAGTCAAGGTAACGGCTGTCGATCTATCGACCGAGGCAGTGGAGCTGGCACAGGAGAACGCTGAATTGAACGAGGTCGTTGATCGTGTCGATGTCATGCGCAGCAACTGGTTCGAACGCGTAGTCGGAAAATTTGACTTAGTCATATCAAATCCGCCATATATACCTGAGGAAGAGATGGAGAATCTCCCGGAGGAAGTACGCGGACACGAACCTCGCCGTGCGCTTGCCGGGGGCAAAGAGGGGATGGAAGAGATAGCGAAGCTGGTGGCCGGCCTGGAGGAACACATGTATGCGGAGGCGACGGCGCTGTTCGAAATAGGTGATGGGCAGGGGAAAATGGTCACAGAAGAGATGAAAAGCGCGGGACTAATAGACATCCGCGTCGAGCGCGATTTCGCCGAGCAGGAAAGGTACGTGATCGCTCGATGTCCGTTATAATCCAGCTTTCAGAGCTCAGCTTCGTCACTGAGGATGGGATCAAGGTCCTCGAAGACGTCCATCTGCGTGTCAACCGAGGAGATCTAGTCTTCGTTTTGGGCCCCGCAGCAGCGGGAAAGTCCGTCCTCCTTGGTCTACTCGGGACGCAGATCGAACCGCAGGAGGGCCAAATCCTCGTCTATGGCCGGAACATCGCCCGCCTGAGCAGGAGAAAGGCGTTCGATCTCAGGCGGCAGATTGGCCTCCTCCCACAGGATTTTACCCCTCTTGCAAAGACGGTGATGGAGAACGTTACGTTCAAACTGCGCTGTTTGGGTGACTTCCGTGAGCAAGCAGAGGAGAAGGCGCTCGCCGCCCTCGACGAGGTCGGATTGACATCGAAGCTAGCGCACTTGGCGACCGAGCTTGATGCGATCGATCGGGTGAGATTGGGGATCGCCCTTTCCATCTGTGACGAGCCGCTTCTGCTGCTGCTCGACGATCCATTTGTTGGCCTCTCACCGGAGGACCAACATGAAATCTACTCGTTACTCCTACTGTTGAATAGGCGTGGATTCACAATAGTTGCTACCACACGCGATTCGATCTCGAGTGCCGGCTCCCCGGCGCGGATCGTGGAACTGGTGGATGGACGTGTGGAGGAGAAATCATGAGTAGGTTCTTCTACCTGTTCGGGAATCTGCTGGGCGCGATGAGCGGCCGCATCGGAGCACTCTTCCTCGGTGTCGTTGGCCTCATTCTTGCCGCCCTTCTCATCTTTGCCGCGTTCTTCCTCGTCGGTGAGACAACCGCGCAGGAGAACAACCCGGCGCTCGCTCCCGGAGAGATCGTTGTCTACCTGTCTCCGAAGCTATCATCCGATGATGTGCAATCTCTCTACCTGAAGATCCGGGACATGCCCGAGACGAGGACGATCAACTACCGCTTCGCGCAGGAACTGGGGTTCGATCAAGCCGGCGGCCTGTTCATCGTCCAGGCGGTGAGTGACTCTGCCGCTGCATCGCTTAAGAACTCGATCAGCCAGATGCCGGGGGTAACGAACATCGATTCTGTCACCAAGGCTCAAGGGACAAGTGTATTTCTCTCAAACGCGTTGCGGCTTGGACTGCTCGTTGCCCTCATCGTGAGCATCGCCGGTAGCCTCATCCTCGCGCGCCACGCATTTTCGCTGTTACTTGATAGTTTCTCTTCGGAGATTCGGCTCCTGCGACTAGCCGGAACGCCGGAGCGGGTGATCCAGCCGCCGGTGGTCGCCTTGGGAGTGCTGTGTGGAGTCATTTCTTCTATGCTACTCGTCGTTGTCGTCTATCTATTGCACTTCCTTGCTCTCAGCCATCCGCAGGCGACGATTCACGCCGCCTGCGGACTCCTCCTTCCGGGAAGGGTGCTGATGGTCAGCCTCGTCGGATCGCTGATCGGGATCATCCTCGGAGGGATGATTGGCCTGCTCGGGGCAAGCCTCACCTCACGAAAGCGATTCCAGATCTATTCATAACGCAACGCATCGACAACGGGGAGCCTAGACGCCCGCCACGCTGGCCATAGACCGGCGAACGCCCCAAGCGAGAATGAGCCGGCGAGGGTGATCAGGATTAGAGATGGGCTGGCGACAACAGCCATATGCACACCGAAGAAGCGGCCAATGAATGTCGATGCCACCGCGCTCAGCCCGAGGCCCAATAGGGTCCCCACCACTCCTCCGACAAGCCCCATCAATCCGGATTCGATCAGAAAGATTGTCAGGATGTGTGAATTCTTCGCCCCGACCGCCTTCATCACGCCGATCTCCTTCGTCCGTTCGAGGACCGAGGTGAACATCGTATTCATCACTCCGACCCCTCCGACGAGGAGCGCAATCCCGGCGATTCCGGCAAGGAACGCACTCACGGTGGAGGTCATCGTCCCAATGGCATCGGAGACATCGCTGTACGTGATCGCGGATATCTCCGAACCGCGCGCCCTGAGATCCTTCTCCACCAGGTCCGCCACCTTGTTCACGTCGGCACCCGGCTGCGTGCGCACGAGGGTCACCAGCACATCGTTTGCCTTTCCCCACAAGAGGCTCATCGTGTCGTAGGGAACGTAGATCGTGTCCTTATTCTGGCCCGGGCTCATCCCGGCGGAGAACCCTCTATTTGTCTTGCTCGAAGTTCCTTCATCGCTCGGCTTCATGATCCCAACAACGGTGAGAGTGAGCTCCTTCTTGTCATCTCCGGCAACGAGGATCGAATCGCCGACCTTCGCTCCGAGCCGCTTTGCCGTGTCGGTTCCGAGCACGGCAACGTCCACGTCTCCGGCGACGAACAGGCGCCCGCCCGGCTGAACAGCGAGTTTCCCGGTGAACGACTCAAACTCGTTCATCAGCTCTGTCGACAAGCCCATCACGGGGAGGAACCCCTGCGTGGAAGTGCCGTCCGCCTTGGTCGGACCCTGCACGAACCCCGTTCGCTGCCTCACCGCTGCCGCAACTTTCACTCCGGGTATCGATTTCAGGTATTGAAGGTCGAGGGCGTACTCTTCTGCGCTTGTACCTGTGTGCCGCTGCGGGCCGAATGACCCCTTCGGGACGAGGACAAATGTGTCGACGCCGAAGACACCGGCGACCTGCTGCTTTATCGTCTGATCGAGGCCGAGGCCGATCGAGATGAGGGCAACCACTGCCGTGATTCCGATGAATACTCCGATTACCGTCAGCCAACTGCGCATCTTACGATGGGTGATGCTGCGAGCAGCGAGCATGAAGAAGTCCTTAAGCATTGCGCACCTCCTCCACCACGCGTCCGTCGTGCAGGCGGATGGTCCGTGTGGCGATAGCTGCCGCGTCCGGGTCGTGCGTCACGATGATCACAGTCTTTCCGTACTCCGTGCTCATCCTTTTCAGTAGTTCGAGGATCGTTCCTCCGCTCTCGGAGTCGAGGTTTCCCGTCGGCTCGTCGGCCAGGAGGATGTCGGGGTCGTTTGCCAGAGCCCGCGCAATCGCCACCCGCTGGCGCTCCCCGCCGGACAGCTCGTTCGGTCGATGGTGCGCTCTGCGCTCCAGACCGACCTTCGTCAACAGGTCCAACGCTCGCTGCGCCCGTTCCTTTTTCTTAATGCCCTGGAATATCATCGGTAGCTCCACGTTCTGCTGCGCGCTCAATGTCTGCATCAGGTTGAACGTCTGGAAGACAAACCCGATCTTGCGGCCACGCAACGCCACGAGTTGCCGTTCGCTCAGTGATTTGATCTGCGTTCCCTCGATCGACGCCTCCCCTGCGGTGGGAGTGTCCACGCAGCCGAGGATGTGCATCAACGTCGACTTTCCGGACCCGGAAGGACCCATGATGGCGACGATCTCGCCCTTTTCGATGTGAACATCGAGCCCGCGCAGGGCGCGTACGATCACAGTCTTTCCTAATTTATAATCCTTGGTTGCATCTTTTAAGTCAAGTAACGACATCACTAGCCCTCCGGTGGCGTAAATGTGTACTTCGTCAGTTCCATCTGAAGTGTGGTCACCCACTTCCCGTCGCGCTGTTCCTCAACGCGCACGAATGGGAACATGTACACCGGATCGGTGACACTGAACGCCATGGTCATCCTCGAATCCGCATTGGACGGGTCGACGAACGAGCCCTGCAGACACTGCACGCCGGCGATCTTCACACTCGTGATGTCCTTGAACGATCCCCCTCCGGGAAGGATGTAATCATTTCCGGCCTTCAGGTGAGAGCGTTGTTCCATGAGCGCCTGCAGCGGTGAGTAACTGACGTTCTCTCCGCCCGCGTACGACATCTGCGCACCGGTAAACAGGAACCCGAAACCGGCCAATTGATCCGCGGTCCCACTGGCCTCTATGTTCATGGAGACCGTGTAGTCATCATTTCCGCGGGAGACGATCGTGAACCCAAGCGACTGAGGCGCGCTCATCTTCTCTGTTGTTATCTGGTAGACCATCTGCGTAGTCCCAATCGGGAACGCATCCAGATCTGATTGAGCGTAAGATGCCACACCAAATCCTACGAGTCCCATTATCATGATCAAGCTAACTATTCGCTTCATGCTGTCCTCCCTATGTCTTGCCAATTTAATCCTACTGCTTCCATCTTTCAGCTCTTCTTGCCATCGTTATCGATTGTACTCCCTGCGGACGATTCATCATCCTCGGAGAACCGCTCGTTGAGCTTCAGGAGAAGACGGCGCAGCTCTGCTCGCTCTTCCTGCGTGTAGATCGAGGAGATTTCTTCCTCGATCTGCACGAATGTGCCCTGTATCTCTTCTTCGAGCGCCCTTGCCTTATCGCTCATCCGGATGCGCACAGTCCTTTGATCGTTCGGATCTCGCGTGCGCGTGATCCACCCATCGCGTTCCATTCGCTTCAAGATGCTCGTGATGGCCGCGGGGCTAGTCTTCATCGCCCGGGCGATCCTCCATTGTGGTACATTGTCGTGTCCACGCAGATGCACCAGGACACGCCCTTGCCCGGAATGAATCCCGATTTTTTCTATGTGCACGCGCAGTCGCCATGTGGCGAGGCGACATGCGTTGGCGAATAGTTGCGCAAGTGGCATCTCGTCGGGCTTATCAACATTCCAAGCCATATCTTAACCCCTTTATTATCAACCCGTTGATCGTTAACATGCGAAATAATACACACGTGCGCGCTTGCCGTCAAGCGAGACTATTGCGAGTGTCGTGAACTGCTTCTCACGCGGTGCCACATGCGGCCAATCCCCTTGTGAAACAGGTAGAACAGGCCGATGGCAACGACGAGCAGCTCGAAAAACTTGTAGGAGAGAGAAAAGGCGACCGCTTCATCCTTAGCGATGCCAACAAGGGCGAAGATCCCAATGAGCGCAGCCTCTCCCGTTCCCAATCCACCCGGCGTGATCCAGAGCACGGTGGACATGATGATACTGAGCGTGAATACCAAAGAGAGCTCGGGAAAGGTGAACGTGGTGTGAGAAGAGAAGAAGAAGAAGATGAGAGGGCGTATATAGACAAGGAGATTGGCGAGTAGTTGAATCAATAGCGAGAGGAGCGTTGCCCGCCAGTGTTTGGTAAAGGCAGTGTAGACCTCATCCTCTGTCTCAGCAACCTTGTTCGCCGCCCGTTCGAGTCCCCCTCGCCAGCGCCGGAAGATTCGACCAAGCAAGCGGATGATGCGACTTATCCACTTGAAGTTCCCGGCAAAATCGATGAGCCCGACGATAATCCAGAATGAGATGAACGGGACACCGATGAGCACCGCCTGTTTCTCGACATGCGTTACCTGCGGGGAGATGAAGGCGAAGAATCCTCCGATGAGGATAAAAAAAACGAGGCTCAACCCTCCCAGGAATCGCTCGACGACGATCGTGGCAAATATGCGCGTGATCGGCGCGGAGGAGCTGTCGGCGGCGATCAGCGCGCGCACCGGCTCTCCGCCGAAGTAGAGCGACGGCGTGATGTAGCTCACGGCAAAACCGCTCAACCGCGCTCCGATGACGCGGTGGAACGGGATCACGATACCGTATCCGCGCAGGATAACCCACCAGCCGACGATCCACATGATCGACGTAAGGAAGACATTCCCGGCCAGAGCAAGTATCCCCACGACGTGCAAGGAACCTATCTCCTCAAATATATCTCTCCACCCTACGTAGTAGAAAACTCCTCCCAGGAGTACTGCTCCCACGAGGAGCGACAAGCTGATGCTGAACACCTTCTTAGCTGGCTTTTTCATGTCAGCATACTAGTGGATAATTCATGTCGGATACAAGCTCAGTTCAGGTAGCCGAGGCCCTTCAACCTGCGTTGAAGCTCCTCCTCCTGCTCTGAATCCCGCGTTTCTTCTTCCACACTATTTGGTGCGACCTCGTCGCTAAAACGAGGGGGGCTCAAGGTGAGCGCCTCTGGAGTGAATGCCTCTTTCCACAGGGAGCCGTCCATGTAGGTTGGAATCGGACAGTCGAGCAAATAGAGGATGTTCGCCGCCACGTCGACGAGGCGGGCACCGTGCATCTCGGTGTGCGGGCGGAACGGGTCACCCACTGCCGTGATGATCCCCTGCATGCGGTGATTTCCGCGCATCAGCGCGCGATCGAACAGGCGGTTTGAGTAGAACCCGGATGCACCACTCCCCATCGTGCGTAGATCGCGGGGCAGGAAGATGATCTCCGGAGCCTCTTTTAGCATTCCTCCGTGGTAGACCTCCTCGCGGCGCATCACATCCCCACAAAGTGCGTTGCCAGTGTAGGGGTTGACCACTGCGCGCAGCTTACCAATCAGTCCCGCGATGAGCGCCTCTGCCTCCGTGTCGCTCACTATGCCTTGTGGCTCGCGCCCGCGGCGATTGAGTCGAATGTGCCCCACATCGGCGTGCGAATAGGCGCGCGTTCGCTCCCAGTCGATATCATCAAGTGACAAGAATACCCTATTGATCAGTCGCGCCAGAGGGCTGTCGCCGACAGCGTCGAAGAAGGAATCAACGGCACCGAGCCGATAGGCGAGCGGATAGAACAGCATCCCCAACTGGGCCAGGCGTCGCTGCGTGAGTCCGAGGCGGAAGAACGCCTCTTTGATGTGCTTTTCCGTACCCCTCTTGAGCTTCAGGTACCCCTCGCGCAGAAGCCAGGTGTTGATGGAGAAGGTGTAATCCTGCGGCCCCATACCGTGATCGGAAAGGACGATCACCGTCGCCCCGGCCCTCTTCGCGTCCTCAACGAGACGCCCCACGCTGCGATCGACCTCCTCAAACACCTCGAGAAGGGGCTTGTTGTTCTTGAGGCCCCACAGGTCGTGCTGTGCCTTGTCAGTCGTCTGGAATTGGATCATCAACAGGTCCCAATCGTCATTCTTTAGGAAGTACTCCGCAGCATCGGTCCGACCACGCACGCTGGCACGCAGGGACGCTACCTTCCCCTTCAGGGTGAGCAGGTGTGAACACTCGGGGAAGAATCGGTATCCGGGCACTGCGGCGTGAAGCTGGGCGTAGGCTTCCGGAGGATAAGATGGGGCCCTGTCGCTCTTTGGCGTGAGCATCCCCGGGAGGATAACACCGTTTACCGCACGAGGCGGATAGGTCATCGGGAGGCCGATGCTCACCACGCGGCGACCATTATCGCTAGCAAGTTCCCACAGCGTGGGGTAGCGAATATCGCTTGCGTTCACCACGCTGATGCCATACCCGCGCCGCTTCGTCCAGCCGAGAATCCCATGTTTTCCCGGGTTGACCCCCGTCTGAAACGTGGCCCACGCCGGGCCAGTGAGCGGAGGGATCGTGCTTGTCAGCTCTCCCGACGCTCCTTGCGAGAACAGTTTCTGCAAGTGAGGAAGATACCCCGCTTCAAGCCACGGCCTGATGAGCGGGAAGCCCACCCCATCGAGGCCGATCACAAATACTCGGCTTCTCATCTAAGGACCTCCTCGTAGGAGGAAATGAGATCGCGGCCAACCGTGTGTAACGAGTGGGGCACGGCAACCTCTCTACTTGATACACGCGGCGCCTGCCCCGCGAGGATCGCTGAGATCGCCTTCGCAAACTCTTGGGGGGAGTCGCCCATCAGGCAGTTAACGCCGTCTTTCAGCCAACTGCGATAGACCGGAAGGCGACGCACGACAAGCGGGAGGCCGACTGCCGCTGCCTCCAGGATCACCAGGCCCAACGACTCTGAGTGCGATGGATGGAATAAGAGATCGCAGCCGCAGTAGGCCCTCTCGATATTGCGTTCGAACCCGAGGAAACGCACGTTTGTGGGGCGGTTACGCAGGATCCTGTTGAAACTTGGGTTATAGAACAAGATTGGGCTAACGTGTGGACCGATCCACAGAAAGTCGACCTGCGGAAGAAGGCGCGCGACCGCGAAGAACGTCTCCACTCCCTTTCTTGGAATCACCTGGCCGACGGAGAGCACTGTCAGACGAGTAAGATCGTGCTCCCTCCTGTACTGCTCGCGCGCTTTCCCATCGAACAAGAAGCGATCGAGATCGATCCCCCCGGAGAAGACGTGGATCGGCTTCCCGGGCGCAAGTGGGCGCAGGCTCTCGGCAGCTTGCTGCGATGGGGTGATCAGCAGATCGGCATGGCGCATGAACCAGCGCAGATACCGACGGTACGGAGACACGAGCGCGCGCGACATGGTGAATGCCCCCTCGATAGTATCTGGTGTCGTGTGCACGGTGAGGGCAACCGGTCGCCTTCGCCTGTGGGCGAGCCGTGCATAGTGGAGTGATCGTGGTCCGATCCACTGCAGGTGCAACAGGTCATAGTCGCCGGTCGGATCGGTTGTCACCTCCACTCCCTGCTCTCTTAAGGCGTGCATGGTGTTTCGCGTGGCAACACCGATCCCCGATTGCTCGACCAATCCGCGTACTTCTAGATATGAACAGACTTCTATCTTCGTGTCCCCTTGCCCGCAGTTTAGGAGAGAAGGCTACCTGATAGTAACGCAGGTGTCAATGGATGTCTCGCGCGCGTCGATTCACGAGCTTGTATTGTCTTAACAAGTCGTCTGAACTATGGTAGAATGGGTGAAAGAAGATCCCGGCAACGGTTGCCGAGAGTGCACTAAGGTGCCATGCGCAAGAGAATAGGATTGTTGCTGGTAGTGGCGGTGCTGGGCGGGCTGTTCATTTCAGGTTGTGACACGTTCCTTGCTCCCAAGGACGCGCTGAAACCGATGACGGCCAACCCCGTGGGAAAGCAATATCTGGTGGTGTTCCATGGGAACAAACTTCCGGGTGGGGTCAATCAGGAAGTTAACCTCGCCGGAGGGGCGGTCAAGACCAAAATGGGACAGGTGGGAATCGCCGTTGTCACGGCGACGGACCCGGCGTTTGTAACGAACATGAAAGCGGTGCCCGGAGTGGCCTATGTTCTTCCCGATGTGAAGCTGAACTGGCTTCCGGGCGAGAAGTACGTGAAGACCGTCACGTTTGCTCAAGCAGCAGCGGTGGCTGGAGCCACGACATCGAGCATCGGGGATGACGAACCGTTCTTCGACGCGTATCAGTGGAGCATGCAGGCGGTCGATGCCCCCGGGGCGTGGGACGCCGGCTACACTGGAGCCGGGGTACGGGTGGCGGTCCTCGACACCGGGATCGATGCGTCGCACCCCGATCTCGCTCCTACCCTGAACGTCGCGCTTTCCACATCGTTCGTCCCCTACGAGCCGTACATCAACGACGAGTATGGACACGGAATGCACGTGGCCGGGATCATCGCCGCGGCCCACAATCACTACGGCTCGATCGGTGTCGCCCCGAGTGCCGAGCTTGTGGCGATAAAGGTCCTCGATCACACAGGAAGCGGCGACTTTAGTTGGCTGCTGCAGGGGTTGCTGTACGCGAACGCGATCGGGGCCAAGGTGGCCAATATGAGCCTTGGCACGTACCTGCCGCGCTCCGGATTCACGTTCCCCGACGGGACGGTGGTGGGGGCGAACGATATTGCCGGGCTCACCACCGTGCTCACCCGCGTGATTAGCTACGTATGGAGCAACGGGACGTTCGTCGTTGCCGCGGCGGGGAACGATTCTGCTAATCTGACTGGCGACGCGAGCTGGATCTCGATTCCGGCCGAGTCGGGACGGACGGTTTCTATCTCGGCGACCGGCCCGCTCGATTGGTGGCTCGATCACAACGTGAATCTGGACACGCCGGCATATTACACTAATTACGGAACCGGCGTTGATTTCGCCGCTCCAGGTGGAAACGTCGATTTCTCCCTCTACCCCAATGGGCCGTGGTACTACGACATGGTGTTCAGCACCTACCCCGACGGTTGGGCATGGATGGCCGGAACGAGCATGGCGAGTCCGCACGTGGCCGGAGTGGCGGCATTGATTTTGCAGGCACATCCAATTGCATCGCCCAGTCAGGTAGAGAGCATCCTGCACGGCAGTGCCGATGATCTCGGCAAACCCGGGCGTGACCCGTGGTACGGCCTTGGTGAAGTGGACGCGGCCAATGCGGTAAAGTAGGCTACTAAAGCAGTTTCTCATGCCCGGGAGGGACATCTCTCTCCCGGGCCTTTTTTCATTCTAAGAGCTTAGCCTACTCCTTTGCGGATGTTTCCTAGGGCAATCTCGCTCGTTCAGGGATGATCGCCATGACAAACCCGAGGAGGCCGATCCCGGCCATGGTGAAGAACATTCCGCCGAATCCGACAATCGGTGTGATCGCTCCCGCGATAATCGGGCCGATGATTCCACCCAGCCCTCGTGATGACTCGTACAGGCCAAGCATCGCTCCCTGCCTGCCGGGAGAAACGCAATCGCCGATGTGCGCCGTCGATCCGATGAACAGCGAGCTGTAGGCCACCCCGAGGGTGAGGTAGCCGAGAGCCATCCCCCAGATGTTCGCGGCGAACGGAAAGACGCAGGGAACGGCTGCAGACAGGGCAAACCCGAGGATGAAGATGCGCCGCCGCCCGATCCTGTCCACCAGCCGTCCGAAGATGAGCATCCCCAGCACCTGTGCGCCCGTGTTCAACGCGCTCGTCACCCCCATCGCGCCGGGTGATATGTGCAGCGTAACCATGTACACGAACAGCAACGACAAGAAGCCGCTCACTCCCATCTGTCGCAGGATCGTCCCCAAGTAGAGGTTGGTGAGCCCGGCCTGCGCTGCTATGCGCCAGCTCGATTCTTTCTTCGCCTGGCTCGGTCGAGGCTCTGATGGGAAGATCGCAAGGGAGGCTACGCCAAGGAGAGGGAGGAGCGCAAGGACGATGAATACCCCGCGAAAGCCGAGTAGTTCCAGGAGGAATCCTACCCCCGCCGAGCCGATGGCAAAGCCAAACGAGCGGGCTGACGAGATGTAGGAGAGGTTGCGCCCGCGTCGCGCCTTCGTACTTACGCGCGAGACGATCGCCGCCGACATGGCGAGGACGCCGGTGAACATGAAGATCTGGACGAACGTGCTCCCGATGACGATCGAGGCCGGCGGAAGGAGGGCGAGGAGCGCTACCGCTGCGCTGATCATGAATACGGATATGATGAGGAGCCACTTCTTGCCCCTCCGGTCGGACAACTGGCCCCAGAAGATGCTCCCGAGGACCGCGCCCACCGATCCGAGGCTCGATGTGAGGCCGATCGTCAGCACGCCCGCTCCGAGCCCCTTCAAGTAGAGCTGAGTCACCAGGCGCAGTGCGCCGACCGCGCTTGTGGAGACGATCGCCGTTACGATCAGCGGCACGGCGAGGCGCTTACCCGGCGTAAAGAGATCAAGATCATGTACTGCAAGATCCTCTTCAGCTCTCACAGCCCGACCAAGCTTGTTCATATCCTATCGTCTGTACTTCGGGATCAGATGGCGCAGTCCGGCGACGAGTGTTCCCAGATCACTAGAATCGTTGTACGCCTGCACGGAGACGCGAATAAACGATCGACCATTCCACGATGTGATCGGTACCTCCACGTGGTATTGCTCGTACAGCGCCGCCTGCAGCGCTTCACCATCGCATGGCGGCAGGGCAAAAGCGGCCATCTGCGCGTACCAATCTTCCCCGTCGGGGGTGATCGGGGGGAGATTAGTCAAATCTGTGATCTGTTGGCGGAAGCGGCGGAGAAGCTCGTGCGACCTTGACCGCACTTCACCCCAATGATGATCGCGCATGAACTCGATCGTCGCCGGCACGGCCAGGAAGGCCGAGATGTCACGCGTCCCCTGCCACTCAACGTAATCGACCAGGCGAGACGGCCCGGGCCTCTCGCTTTCATACCCCCAGCTCACGACGAGCGGCTCGATCAGAGATTGCATCTCACGACGTGCGTGCAAGAACCCTGCCCCTTTGGGGGCCATCATCCACTTATGGCAGTTTCCAACGTAGAAATCCGCGCCCAGGCGGTTTAGGGAGAGATCGATCTGCCCCGGCGCGTGCGCCCCATCGATCACCGTGATGATCCCCTTATCTTTTGCTTGCGCGATCAGCTCTTCAATCGGCAGGATGATCGCCGTGGGGGAGGTGATGTGGCTTAGGAACAGCACGCGCGTTCGCGAGGTAACTCCCGACCAGATCTCATCGATCACCCGTTCCACGCTCGTAATCGGCAAGGAGACGTGCATCCGTTTGTAGCGCGCACCGCTCTTTGCGCAGATAAAGCGCCAGGTACGGTCGAGCGCGCCGTACTCATGGTCTGTGGTCAGCACCTCGTCTCCCGCGGCAAGGGTCAGGGAGCGGGCGATGATGTTAAGGCCGGTCGTGGCGTTCTCGACGTAGGCGATATCGTCCTTATCCGCCCCCAAGTATGCCGCAAGATCCCTTCTGGCATCGTCCATTAACTGCGCGAAGCGGCGCCAGAGGAATTCCACCGGCTCTTCCTCAAGCTCGCGCTGCCGTGCCTGGAAACGCTCGAAAACCGGGCGCGGACAGGCGCCGAACGACCCATGATTGAGGAACTTCACATTATCACGCAAGAAAAACAGATCGCGGTAGAGCGCATCATCTATCGAATGGTCATCGTTCACAGTATGGCCTCCTTATGCACGTGCATGGTACACTTAGAGGCTTTATCGTGCGACACAGAAACTTAGGACCCCCACCGTTTCGAGCAGGTGCGTAATAAAGAGCCTCTGGCAAAGGCATGAAACAATGATATGCAATGAGTGCCGAGTCATGAGATGACAGAAAGGGCAGTCCTTAGCGATCTCTGGTGCGCCAGGCTAAGCCTGGCCGATCTAGTGGACTGGGAGGTGTCCACCATGTGAATAGCCTGTTTGACATGTAGCCACGCGAGCGTGGGCAGGAGTGATCTTGCTTGACGAAGCCTTGTAGTGGC
>CAJVYM010000041.1 GCA_913009415.1 uncultured bacterium | reverse complement strand
TCATGCGCGTCGATGTTCCTTCTGGTAATGCAACCGAGATTCCGTTCACGGCTCGGGTCGAACAGGAACTGGGTCCGCTGGTGAAGTTCGACTACCCGATCAACGATTCCATCCTTACGGTGTCGCAGATCCGCGGGGCACGACCGTCGCCGGACGGCGTGCTCGTTGTGTTTGCGGCCCTGGACCGACTGTGGATAGCTGAACTCCCGGATGGAAGAGGCGGCCCCGGAGGACAGGACTCGATTGTCCCTACTATCACGAACGCACGGCGGCTCACCTCGTCCACAGATGTCGAGCATGCACCGGTTTGGTCTCCCGATGGTCAGTACATCTCGTACGTCACGTGGAACGATTCCACTGGCGGCGACATTTATCGCATCCGTTCGAGTGGGAACGCTCAACCGGAAGAAACCAGTATGCGAAGCAGCCTTACTAAGGACTGCGTAGTAAATCTCTCTGCGGGCTTGATTGATGTCAGTGTGCGAGGCTTCGGTGATCAGTCTCTCTTGGTCCTCCATCACGGTTTTCAATAGATCGCTGATGGCAGAGAGGGTCCGTTCGCGTTGTGTGTGCTTCTCCGGATTGAGCCAAGCTTCAGTATCGAGATAGTCAGCATCGACAAGAGAACTCAGGAGCATGCGGATAAAGAATTCCCGCGAGCGGTTAGTGGAAAGAAGCGGTAGTGTCGGTTGAGCATTCAGCAAGTTATTAAGCTCTGGCATAGTCTGCACAGCAATCTGGATAGCTTGAGAAACAGCGGTGTCGTGGCTTTTGCGAACCAGCCTTTCCTCAAGTGACGCCAGATCGGCTAAACCAGCATGATGAGATGCAGCTGCCCAAGCAATCTCTCCGCCTTGTGCTGTCTGTCCAAGCTGTGGATGATCTTGGCTGTAGGCAGTACGAGCCACCACCATACCTGCACTGGAATGGTCTGGACCACGCTTGGTCTCTTGCCTGTTGTTCTTGCGTGCATCTTCGGATTCTTCAAGATACCGTTGAAAAGCGGGGTTGAACTTTCCCACGTCGTGAAGCAGGCCAGCCCAATACGCGATCTCACCGGCACCAAATGGTTCTGCAAATGCCCTTGCCCTATCAGCAACGGCTTGCAGGTGATCGGTTAACTTGTGCCACTCACCTGTTTCCCCTGACGTGTGTGCGTAGTACATATTTCCGTCAAGCGGAGACGATAAAGTCGCTTTCATATCCATTGAAAGAGAGGAATCATAGAACGCCTTCTCCAGATCATCGTTGTTGTTCGTTGCCTGGGGCACTTTATCCTCTTCACCATCCTTAATGAGCCGACGATGCATGCCTTTAACTTCTTTTATACCCTATTCATGGTCTCCAAAGCAAATTTCTGGAAGTTCTCCGCTTGACGGTAAACAGGTCAAGGCAAGGGATCGCCGATGAGACCTTGATCTTCTCCATAGAAGGCGTGAACGTGGCGTGGGTTATGATCATCAAAGAGTATTTTGATCACAATTCCAAAGAACATGGAGATCTCAGGCATGGACTGACTCTTGCCTCAAGCTGGGGAAAACATCCGCAGGCGTCTACCCCGTAGCATGTAAATAGAGGGCGTCTGGGCATTGATCGATCCCTTCGCCCCAAGCCAATTCACCCGACGCGCCGATCCAGACTTGGCGGAACGCACGATAGTCGTTCACAAAGCGAATACTTCCTTTCCTGCCAAGTGGGAAAGGTTGATCGTTCCACTCTTGCCATCAGCAAACACCAGATTCAGTCTGCAATCTTCCAACACCTTGACGGCTGTTACCTTGTGCGTGTTCGGCTCTCTTTGAGTTTCTACTTTAGCAGGCGTCTGCAGCATATGCAATTGGACATCCTAATCTTCGCGTAGATACTGCCCAACTACTAATCGCTAGTCACATCCATCCGCTACCTAACAGGTGGGCAATGAATAGGAAGGTAACTCTTTTGCAAAACGGAGCAAACACGGAATAGTAGATCTTGGTTCTAGCTTGCGATGTCCACGGCTGATATTCCCTCCGACTCCTTGTCTCCCGGCATCGGTTTCGCTATCCTGGCCAACTATGGAAAGGGAAAGGATTTGGTACCTGGCTCGGTTCAACATTCTGGCGGCAATGAACCCGGAGGAGATGGCTGTGTTCAACCGAGAGGTAAAGGATACAAAGTACAAGCGCGGGGAGACGATCTATCTTCCCGGAGACCAAAGCGACGCCGTCTACTTCGTCAAGAAGGGAAGGGTGAAGCTTTCTTACCGGGACAAGAGCGGCAAGAGCCTGACGATTCGTATATGTAGCCCGGGGGAGCCATTCGGGGAGATGGCGGCGATGGGGGAGGAGGTACGGCCCTTGCAGGCAACGGCCCTCGACGATATCTGGCTGTGTTGGGTTGGGAGGGAGAGGTTTGCACGGTTCGCGGAGGCGCATCCCCAGATCACGCTTCGAATAGCGAAGATGATCGGCTTGCGCCGTCAGGAGGTAGAGAACCGCCTAGAGGAGCTGCTGTTCCTCGATGTTCCCACCCGTCTTGCCCGCACACTAGTGAAGCTCGCCGATAAACATGGTCGTGAGGTGGGAGGAAAAATCCAGCTTCAAGTCAGGTTTACTCACCGCGAGCTTGGGGATCTGATCGGGGCGACGCGGGAGACGACGACAGCGGCCTTGAACCGTTTGCAGCGGGATGGAATTGTAACGAGGAAGCTGGGAAAGCTGTTGATTACCGCTCCGGAGCGGTTGCGCGAGCTGGCGCGGGGATAGGAACGGGCGGCCACAGGGACCGCCCGCTGTATCGAGTCAAAGCTATCCGCACTTTATCGCAGGCTGCGGGAACCCGTTTACTTCGTCGTTGTGGAACCAGATGAATTCGTTTGAAGCGTGCATCGCACCGGCAGTGTCGAATCTGCCGTCGGTTACGGTCCACGTCGACCCATCAAACCTGACCTCGGTCGCGAAGACAGGGGCAACTCCGTACTTTCCACCGGCCATCGGGGGAAGCGGGATTCCGGGATAGGTGTAGTAGATATCCGGGTGCCCTTGCTCAAACGTGCCCTTGGCTACGGTCTTTCCCGGGACTGACTGTTGCAGTCCGCTCAGGTCCACCGCGCTCTCGTAGAAACCGGTGAAGATCTCCTCGACTCTGTCCTGGTCGACGGCGCCTCCGGCGAACAGCTTGAGGGAATTGAGCGCTCCCATAATCGTGGCGACATCATCGATCCGATAGGTCGACTGATCACGGAAGATCCCGGTGTAGGTGCTATATTCGGCGCTGAGTGATTCAAACCCTTTTGCCGCCGCGGTCAAGAAGCGGTCATGGCCGCTCACTCGGTAGGCTTCGATCAGCCCACGAATCCTGAATCCCTGCTGGGTGGCATCACCGCCGGTGAGGGAGATCAACTCATCTCCGAGGGAGAGGACACGGGAGAGGGCTGCGTTCTGTCGCGTGAGATCATCAGCGTAGGTTGCGTACCAGACGAGTGATTGAATCGCCAAAGACAGCTCTTCTCCGTCCGCCGGCTGGCGGTTGGCCAGTGCGTCGAAGAGGGCGGTTGCTTTTGCAATAAACATCGCTCCTCCGGCGGGGTCGGCGTAGCGGTTGGTCCCAGAATGAGGGACAACATCGGCCTGCAGGGTCGCCCCGAGGTCGCTGAATGCCTCAAGGAGCACCCACTGTGCGCTCCAATCGAGTGTACCGTTGCTGTCGGCGAAAAGTCCGTCCTGGGTCATCAGATTATTGATGGCGTACTGCGCCTGCATCTTCGCTTCGGCGGAGAGGACGAGGCCGACAAATCTCCACTGAGCCCCGAAGTTGTCTGTGGGAGTGCCAAAGTGGTCGTCCACGTGGAACTGCTTTGCCCATTCGACCTCCTTCATGATCGTCCAGCCCATGGCGCGGGCTGTCACTGTCTTATCGAACGTGTTTGGGTCCCAACGCTGGGTGCCAAAGTCGTCCACATTGAGTTTTGTGATGTAGTGGGGATCACCACTGGCGTAGACCGACTGAAGCAGGGCTGCGTTCTGCGGAGGCATGGCAGTGTCTCCATCGCTCGGATCGGCATCGGCCATCTTCACCATCTGCCCGATCATCTCCGGAGTCGGCATAAACGTTCCCCCAAGCCCGGAACGCATAACGAGGTTCCCCAGGTTGTAGCGAGAGTACCAGTATCCTTCTTCTTCGGCAGCCGTACCATCGAAATTTGGATTCTGTCCAATGATCCGCGGGGTATTCCCCACGAGGAAAAGACCAAGGCCGAGCACCAGGCTCAACCCCAAAACTACGCTTACGATCGTTATTCTCTTCTTCTTCATTTGTCTCCCCTTCCTTATTTGATTGCCTCTCGGCATAAAGAGATTAACAGACCTAAAAGTCCTAATTTGTAACCTGGCTTACATTTTCGCTTAATCGCCGTTGCAAGTGGGTAACCAAAGACAAAGGGCAAGGCTTTCACAGAGCCGACTGTTTCACCACAGAAGCTGGATTCTCTTCGACCTCCGGTCTTGCTTTGCAGCCAGTATTCGTCTTCGGCGAATTCCAACGCCAGGTTACCCTCTCAAGATGATATGGAACCTGCACTCTTCGACTAATCGCCAGGGATTGACTTACAGGGGGCATTCGTTGTATGGTAAACGCGGCGATAGTGAGGGGGATCGGCCGGTGGCTGTTGCAGGCGAAACACGCGTGCACGGAAGAAGCGCCGGCGACTAAGGAGGTACATGCGATGAATGACAATTCAACATGGCTGATCGTCGTTGCGCTGGTAGGGGTTGCGCTGGCGGTCTTTCTCTTCTCTGGGGTGGCTCCGGTCAATGTGGGCTCAGAAACTGCTCAAACTGTCCCTATTCAGCAGACACAACCCGTCAGTGTCGATAGGCCCGTCGTGCGCCCAGTAAGAGTGAGTGCTCCTCCAATTGTGGATGCAGGGGCAAACGTCACCCTGAACGAGCGAGAGAGCGTGCGCCTGCACGGTGAAGCTCACAACGTAGGAAGCGGCGCGGTAGCCTATCACTGGAGCGCTGAAGGAAGACGCGGATACTTCGATAACGCCTTTCAGCAAGACCCGATCTACACGGCACCGTCAATCTGCGGCTGCGATGAGTGCATCCCGATAACGCTCACTGTAACTGACGCCAATGGCGTGAGCGCCAGTGATCAGGTGTACGTGAGGGTGCGCGGTGATCCACTGAACTGTGGCTCTCCCCAGGTGGCTTCGCGGTGCGCGCAGCAGCCGAACCCATGCTGGACCCCTCCCAAGGCGACTCGCTGTCAGCCGGAGCCTCCTCCGTGTGAATCTCCGTGCATCCAGCACATCGCTGCTCCTGTGTGCAGCGTGGCCCCCGTGCCGTGTTGTGCTTCACCTTGCGGTTGGAATCCGGGATACCCGCTCCCCACGGGAAAGGTAGCAGTAGCTCCGGCGGATAGGCCGAGCCCGCTCATCCTCCGCCGCTATCCTGGGACAATGAGCGAAGCGGGATCCGTCAAGCTCTACGGTACGGTGACCAACCCGGCATGCGCTTCCGTCTGCTTCTCGTGGAAGGCGAGCAAGGGATCGCTCGAGGATGCCGACACACTAACGCCGATCTACCACGCGCCGCAGTCGGATCGTTTCGGTGGGGAAGATGTGACGATAACGCTCACCATCCACGATGAGTATGGTGGAGAGGCGTACGACCAGATCAGGATCCACATCAATAACCTGAACTACAGCGGTTCCCCTGCGGCTAGCTCGTCGAACAACTGGCTGATGAGGAAGCCGTAGATCGACAACGAGCAATCAGATATTCTCGATGTCCCCCGGATCGGCAAAATAGGAGTTGCTGACCTGCCATCGCTTGATGGCGCACCAGCCCCACGGTGCGTATATGCCCACGGTGATGATCGACAGGAGGAGTATCTTCAACCACACGCCGAAGATACCCATTCCCGTTCCCGTGAACACCAATTGCTTGCCATCGATGAGCGTGTTCTTGGCGATCCATCGCTGCTGCGCCACGTAAGCAACAGGCCAGAGCAATCCGCATGTGATGGCTGTGAGAACGCCCGTCCAGATTGCCAGCCAGAGGTAGCTCCCACCCGTTCCCAGAAACTCGAATTTTCCGTGCATCGCTTGCGCCTCCTCGTTTTTGCCATGATACCCTTGCAGAAGATTCCCGTACAAACTTGATTGATTCAAAGGGGTCATTGACGGATCTTGCGTGAGCCTCTATAATCGTTTTAGCTTGGCGGCGTAGCCAAGTGGAAAGGCAAGGGACTGCAAATCCCTGATTCACCGGTTCGAATCCGGTCGCCGCCTCTTGCTAATCTACTGGGTGGTTAGCTCAGCTGGGAGAGCGCATGCTTGACGTGCATGAGGCCAGAGGTTCGAGTCCTCTACCACCCACCAGTTGTTTCGTTTACGAGTGTTCTCTGTTGCCTTTCAATCTACTTTTCAGCTACCACCAGCGGCAGTAAACGTGTATTATCACTGGCTACGTGAACAAGCTCACAGGTATTACTTGCAAAGGAGGATATGATGGATGTTGTAGCCCTGAAGAAGAAGGCGAACAAGCTGCGGGGTGATGTGTTGCAGATGGTGACCCACGCCAACTCCGGTCACCCGGGAGGGGCGATGGGGATGACCGATGACCTGACTGTCCTCTACTACCGCTATCTGCGCCACGATCCGCAGAACCCCGATTGGCCGGAGCGGGATCGCTTCCTCCTCTCCAACGGGCACACCTGTCCGATCCTCTACGCGATCCTCGCCGATCGTGGCTACCTCCCGCGCGAAGAGCTGTGGCATCTGCGCAAGTTCGGTGCCCTCCTTCAGGGGCATCCATCTACCGTATGGAAGATCCCCGGGGTGGAGATGTCGAGCGGATCGCTCGGTAACGGCCTCTCTGTCGCCGTAGGGATGGCGCTTGCGGCAAAGCTCTCCGAGAAGGACACGCGCATCTACTGCTCGATCTCCGATGCCGAGTGTCAGGAGGGGCAACCGTGGGAAGCGGCGACCGCAGCGGTGCATCATCGCGCGGACAACCTGTGCGCCATCCTCGATTGGAACATGTGCCAGATCGACGGCTACACGAGCAGTGTGATGAACGTCGGCGATCTCGCCGCTAAGTTCAAGAGCTTCGGCTGGAACGTGCACGAGATCGACGGGCACGACTACAATGCGATCATCAGCGCATACGATGAGTTCATCGCCAGCCAGGGATCGGGAAGACCCACCCTCATCGCCTCCCACAACATCCTCGGTAAGGGCGTTTCGTTCATGGAGAACGATCCCAAGTGGCATCACGGTGCGCTCTCGCAGGAGCAGATAACCGAGGCGTTTTCAGAGCTTGGCCTGGATGAACCGAACTGGGACGAGATCAAGCCGTAGCCCGAACGCAGAAGAAGGACGGAGATCACATTGACAACACCCTTTGAAAATAACCCGATCTGCCGGATGTTCGGCACCCGCTACCCGATCTTACTGGGGGGGATGGCGCACGTGTCGCGCTCCCCGCTCGTCGCCGCCGTCTCCGCCGCTGGAGGCTTGGGGATCATCGGCTCTGGCGGGATGCCTCCAGAGGTGCTCGCTGAGCAGATCGCTGATGTTCGCCGCAGGACCGATAAGCCATTCGGCGTCAACCTGATGTTATTGGACCCCAACATCAAGGCACAGTTGGAGGTGGTCCTGCGCGAACGCGTGACGATGGTGACGACCGGAGCGGGGAACCCGGCCCCGTACATCGAGAGACTGAAGGAGGCGGGGATCAAGGTCTTTCCCGTTATCCCGGCGGTCTCGCTCGCGCGGCGGATGGAGCGCTCCGGTGCCGACGGAGTTATCGCCGAAGGGACGGAATCCGGTGGACACGTGGGCGAGGTGACGACGATCGTCCTCGTCCCGCAGGTGGTCGACGCGGTCAGTATTCCCGTGATCGCTGCTGGAGGGATCGCCGATGGGCGAGGTCTGGCCGCGGCGATTGTCCTTGGGGCGCAAGGGGTGCAGATGGGCACGCGCTTCCTCGCCTCGGCCGAGGCTCCGGCGCACGAGAACTTCAAGAATGCCATCCTGAAGGCGAACGAACGGGCGACTCTCGTGACAGGAAGAGTCCTCGGGGCGCCGGTGCGTACCTTGGTAAACAAGATGAGCAAGCAGTTCGCCCTCTACGAGCGAGAAGGCCGACCGCGCGAGGAGTTTGAGGCCCTGGCCGTTGGTGGACTGCGTCGCGCGGTCTACGACGGAGATACCGAGACGGGATCGCTGATGGCGGGGCAGATCAGTGGGATGATCGACAAGATTGAGCCGGTGGAGACGATCATCACACAGATGGTTGCTACCGCGGCGAAGCTTCTCCCGGAGGAGATGCTTCTCCTGGAGGGGAGGCTGTGAAGCGTGGCCGTCGCCAACGAGAAGACGCTGCACGACCTGGAGTTTGATCGCCTGAAGGACGTTGTGAAAGAATACGCCTCCTCATCGCTCGGGGAAGAGGCGGTCGCCTTGCTCGAACCGACAACCGACCGCGGTGCGATCGAAGCGGGGATGAACGAGGTGAGCGAGGCGATCTCCTACCTCAACCGCTACTCTCGCTTCTCCCTCGGCGGGGTGGAAGACATCGCACCATTGCTCTCTAACGCCGAAGAGCAGTCGTTCCTCGATGGACAGTCGCTTCTTCTCGTGCTGCGCACGATCGATGCCACGCAGCAGATCCGCACCCGCCTCGTCACCGCCGATGAGATTGACCTCCTCAAGCGTTACGCGCAGCGTCTGTTCGATGGATCGTCGCTTGCCAAGCGCATCCGCCGGGCGATCGACGAGGGAGGCGAGGTGCGCGATGACGCATCTCCGGCGCTGCGTGAGTTGACGCGCAAGCACCGAACGCTAGAGGCGCGGATCGAGAAGAAGCTGCGCACTACGATGGATCGCAACGCTGAACTGATAAGCGAAGCGGTGATCACCCGTCGCAACGGACGGCTGGTCATCCCGATCAAGAGTGGAGCGATCGGCGACATGCAGGCAATCGTGCACGACCGCTCCGCCACTGGGCAGACCCTGTACGCCGAGCCGAGCGCTCTCGTCCCCGATAACAATATGCTTGCGCAGTTGACGGGTGAGATCCGCGATGAACGAACGCGTATCCTGCGCGAGCTGACCGAGGCACTAAAAGAAAAGCGCACTCCGCTATTGCGCGATCGCTCGATCCTCGCTCACCTAGATTCCCTCTTTGCTCGCGCAAGCTATGCCATCTCCAACCGCTGCGGCTTTCCGCGTATATCAAACCGTATCTCCCTTCGAGACGCTCGCCACCCGCTGCTAAGCGTGGATAGGGTTGTTCCGATCGCGCTTTCCATCGGCGGGACCATGAGGATGACGGTGATCACCGGGCCGAATACGGGCGGAAAGACGGTCACCCTAAAGACGATCGGCCTGCTGACGCTGATGACGCAGGCAATCATCCCCATCCCCGCATCAGCCGACTCGGAGATACGCGTTGTCTCCAAGATTCGAAGCGACATCGGGGACGAGCAGTCGATATCACAGAACCTGTCCACCTTCTCCGCGCACATGAGTAACATCGTCAGTATCCTGCGGGAGGCCGACGACGACTGCCTGATTCTGCTCGATGAGCTCGGTGCGGGGACCGATCCCCAGGAAGGTGCGGCCCTCGGCCTAGCGATCATCGAGGCGCTCCTGGAGAGCGAGGCCCTTGTCGCCATCTCCACGCACCTCACCCCGCTCAAGTTCTTCGCCATTCGACATCCGGAAGTAAAGACGGCATCGATGGAGTTTGACGTACGCACGCTTTCACCGACCTTCCGCGTGGTCGAGGGTGTCCCCGGTAGGAGCAATGCCTTTGTCATCGCCCAGCGCCTCGGCCTTTCGCCGAACCTGGTGAAGCACGCGCGGTCGTTCCTTTCCAAGGGCGAAATCCGCGCCGAGGACATCATCGAGGAACTGCAGCGCGAGCGCCAGATGATGGTTCGTCACCGACAGAAGGCAGAGCAAGACCTGGCATCTGCGGAGAACTTGAAGCGGGCCTATCAGGAGAAGATAGAGGCGTTCGAGCAGGAGAAGGAAGGAACACTTTCATCGCGGACAAGAGAGCTAGAAGCCTTTCTGCGCGACAGTCAAGCGCAGGTTGAGAAGCTGCTAGCACAGATGAACGCCGCGCGTGAGGACGAGGCGGCACGGGAGGCATACCGTGAACTGGTCCGGATTCGTCAGGAGCTACAAGAGAAAGATGTACGCAGTAGTCTTGGGGAGGAATCACCTTCACCATCACCCGAGTCGCTGCACGTGGGGGATACGGTGCACGTTCGCAGCGTGAATAGCGATGGACAGGTGATGCACATCCTTCCGCACGGGAAGGTAACCATAGATCTCTCCGGTGTGCGCCTTACAACGGACGCAAGCGACATCAAGCCGTCCAAGCAGAAGAAGAATCGCGCAAAGACGAAATCATCCCCGACGCTCAAGGCGCACTTTGGTAGCGTTCCATTACAGCTCAACGTGCGTGCGATGACGGTCGCCGAGGCGATGCGCGATGTGGAGATCTACCTCGACCAGCTCCTCCTCTCGGACATCAAGCGTGCCAGCATACTGCACGGCAAGGGGACGGGCGCACTGCGCGACGCGATCCGCAACTACCTGTCCTCCTGTTCATTCATCACCACGTGCGGACCGGGAACGCCGCGGGAGGGAGGAGAAGGGATAACCGTGTTCACCATCGGGGGAGATTGAGGAGTCTGGAATGGTGGCTCCTTTCGAGTGGGCGAGGCAATCAACCGTCGGAGCCCTGTCCACCTGGCGGACAGGCAGACTCCGACGCTACGTAAAAACGCCATACAAAGGCGCTTTCGTGGCGTTGCACCTTGTGTGCGACGTTTCGCTTTTGGAAAGAGGCGAGATTATTCTTAGCGATCTTGGCGTGCTTGAGCGAGCATAGCGAGCGAGAAGAAAGCTCTTATCTCGCGCAGAAGCGCAAGGAACGCCAAGAAAGAACGCTTCTTGCTTGTGGGCAGCTTGTCTGCCACGTTGAAGCATATCCTACGGCAGAACGTTGCATACCTGTCTGCGTGCGGGCACGCACAGGGAGGCAAGGGGCAACGTAAGCATGGTGGTTCTTCGTGCGCATCCTATGAAAAAAGGTTTCACGGGGCAAGACTTGCCTACGACGTCTAAGTTTTCCGCCTTTGCAAGAGACACAAGCCTTTCCTCTCGCCCGCTCGTTATCACTCGCTCAAGCCGCAGAGTTCGCTGAGAAAGGCTTTGACACCTGGGTTTCAAACATTTTGGCTCTTCGTCGTTTCGAGTGGGTAACAGACCACTAGCGCGTGCTCGCAATGCTGCTCTAAGAAATCCAGGGAGCCACGAGAATTCCAACTGCAGCAAGGAGAGAGACTGCCCCTTGATTGAAACACCAACACCTCTTCTCTCGCCCGTTCGTCTCGCTCACTCAAGACGCTGAGGCGCAGAGGGGTACAACTTAACTGCACGGATACCCTGCTGTGCCGTTCCCTGGATAGGTTTGTGCTTTTGTCCTGGTCTTCCTTGGCGTCTCTGCGCGAGCCAGAAAGCAGAACATCGGAGATGAGCTCCGACGCAAACCCAACAAAAGGGCCGGAATAATTGACCAAGATTGAAACCGCCAGTGGTTTTGGCTAATATCGATTTTACATCAGCCTAAGAAAGAGGGAGCCGAGGGATGGAGATAACAAAGGTGGAGATCCGGCCAATGCACAATGAAGGCAATCTGAAAGCCTTCTGTTCGGTCATTTTCGATGAAGTGTTTATCGTCCATAGCGTCAAGGTGATTCAGGGCAAGGAAGACCTGTTCGTCGCCATGCCCAGCCGGGAAGTGAAGAACGGCGACTTCCGTGACACTGCTCATCCAATCGACAATGAATTTCGGCTGAAGCTGGAACAGACAGTCCTCGCAAAGTACAGGGAAGTCGTTGGAGAAGAAGCGCCCGTAGTTGTCTCAAGCGATATCCCGACAGAAGATCTGGTCTTTTAGGGCGTAGCCAAGCGGTAAGGCACCGGCCTTTGGCGCCGTGATCGGAGGTTCGAATCCTCCCGCCCTAACTTCCTTTCATGCTAGCGAGATTTGACAAACCCTCCTCTGCCCGTTCGCTTCACTCACTCAAGATCGCCCAGACCGCCAAGAGAAGCATTCTAGGTACAGCAATGTCAACAAGAGAACTCACCACGAAGAGCATTAAAAACACGAAGAATCATCATTGTTGGGCATCGAGTTCTTTGTTCTGCTGAATCTGCTTGTTTATCTCTTCTTTAGTGCGATAATCTCCAGGGAAGGGAGTGTGAACGGGCAGTACTGGGAGATCAAGGCCCAGTTCAGCCAATTCACAGTACTCATATCTGGCGAAGTGCGTAATCTCGAACAACCGATCATCCGGCGGTTCGGAATCAATTGTCATTACGTAGCCATACGAAGGATACGAAAACTCCGAGATCAGGATGGGTTGTCTCCCACGTTCACGCTTCATTAGCCCAGTGATGGGCATCGCGCGAAACTGAGGACTGGTATTGAAGTATGTAAAGAAACGGTACTTCTTCGGAAATCCAATCTTATTTCGATTCAGAACAAAGCGAACGAGTTCCTTATTCACCCCCTGGAAGCGAGCGTGGTTGACTGAGAAGAGCATTGTAACAATCTCCTTAAGAACTGGAAGAGGGTAGAGATGAACAACATATGATAGACGAGGATGCCCTCCAGAGCTCATTAGTACAGACATCCCTTTGTAGCACTAATCGACGAATTGGTTTCCATACCAGTGCCCGGTCATGTTGTTGCATGCTGCGCACAGAGTGTAGCCTCCAACTCCACGTTGATGAATCTCCCCTTGTGGAAACTCATCAGGGCTTAGGTTGATAGCGTCTTCAAACCTCACAGAGACAACGCGACGTTCGTTGAAAGCCTTCCGAGGAGGAATGTGCTCAAAAGAAAGGAGGCCTTCTGTACCACAGATGTGACACCTTCCTCGCGGGCGTTCTCTTCTTATGTTGGTATCTTAGCTCCTCGTATGGTGGGAATCAGGGATTGCCTCTCCCTCCGAATTCCCTCAAAGCTCCGCAAACGGCAATGCGGTTACTCCAGGGCCAAGTGGAAGCCGGATATCGCCTGGATGAACCACATATCCCGGCAAGACTCGCTCTCCTAGGTCTTCCCGCAAGGTCACAATCCCTTTCGCCATGGCCGGCCGTGGGGTAGCGGAGAGTTTGACCTCGATCGGAACAATGTGCCCATCCGTCTCTACGAGGATGTCGACCTCTGTTCCCGTTGATGTGCGCCAGAAGTAGACCCGCGGCTCCTCACCACGGTGGAGGTAGGTCTTCACGATCTCTGTCAGCACGGCCGTCTCGAAAATAGCTCCTCCCATTGGACCGAAAGCGGCGTGCGCGGGATCTCTTAGTCCGGCAAGATAGCAGAGCATACCAACGTCGGTGAAGTAGAGCTTCGGAGTCTTTATCAAGCGTTTTCCGATGTTAGCAAAGTACGGACGGAGGATGATCACCTGGTACGTGGCCTCAAGAACAGAAAGCCAGGCCTTTGCCGTGTTGACCGCCACTCCAATGTCGCGAGAGACCTCAGTAAGTTTGAGCAAACCACCGCTCATTGCCGCGATCGCCCGCAGAAAAGTCTGAAATGTTGTCAAGTCTCCCACTTGACGTAGCGAGCGTACATCTCGCTCCAGGTAAGTCTGGATATAGCTTGCGTACCAAAGATCAGAGTTCTTGCCAGGATTGGCAATCAATTCGGGATACCTTCCGCGAAGAAATGTATCCCACAGTTTGCCATATGCTATCTTTACGTGGGCAGGGAGTTTCTCATCCACCTCCCAAGGAAACGGTGCCTGTGGTGTGCCGAGCATCTCTCGCCCGGAAAGGGGGAGAAGGCGCAGCACCGCTGCGCGCCCTGCGAGTGATTCAGTTACTTGTGCCATCAACAGCAGGTTCTGTGACCCAGTGAGCAGGTATTGTCCCGATCGTGAACGATCGGCATCGACTTTCTCTTTGATGTACGGCAGCAGATTAGGCGCATATTGTATCTCATCCATGATGCAGGGCGGCGGATACATCGCAAGGAACCCACGTGGATCTTCAACAGCCGCCGCTCGAATATCCGGCGGCTCAAGCGATACGTAGGCGTAGTCCTTGCCAAACAGATGCTTGAGCAGCGTCGTCTTACCGGACTGACGTGGCCCAGTGAGCATAACGACGGGAAACTCCCTTGCTGCACGTTTCAGTACGGGCTCCAATGACCTCTTGATGTACTTGCTTGCCATGCGCCACCCCTTACCATGCAATTATGCATTCCAAATGCAAAATTGCAAGACACAGAATCGGTGAGTTCGGATTGCCTTCTTCGTTTCGTTGGGCATTTAGGCTCGCGGCACCCTTCCTCTCTGCTAATTTGACGTGGAGATGTCAACTTTGTAGACTCTGTTTTTATGATTATTGAAGGTGCATTTCATAAACTGCATGAGAACCTCTTGATGGACTCGTTCCCAGAGGAACAGTACGAAGCCTTCCTTGTAGGACACATGGCAATGGCCCTCCTGCTTGAGATGTCCCTGCGCAATGAGCCATACCCAGCATCTCGAATTCGCCTAGAGAAACCGTATGCTATTGCGGCAAAGGCGGGGCGCAAACTCAGAGCAGACCTGTTTGCCGAAACTCCTTTGTCCGGGAAACTCCTATCGGAACAATGCGAAGCCTATGGGATAGCTCAGGACAACTGGTTCGAGGTGAAGTATTTCAGGCGCAGCGTGAAGTCAAAATCACGGACTCCCCGTCAGAAGAATACTCGACGAATCGCTATCGACTTGCTTCGGTTATGTTTACTCGTAGAGGATTCAGGTGACAATGGACGCTTTGTCCTTTTGGTGTTTGATGGTGAACCTGAGAGCTACGTGGCATTGAAAACGCGAGAGAACAACGAGAGACAGTGGCTGCGTGAGATGCTTACTCCTGGTTATCATAAGATCTCTCTCGACTTCTCGGAGGAGCCGAACATCCTCCGAGGCACGCATGCCCCCTGGGTTCTAAAGGCCTCGATTGATGTCAAAGCTTTCATCCCCGTTCAAGATAAGCTTCCGGACCTCTATTGGGGCTACCTTTGTAATGTGATCGACTTCAGGTTTTCACTCGGCGATCAGGCCATCATGCATAGTCCTGACAGAGCCATAGACAAAACTCAGTCTGGAAAAGATGCTCACCTGGAAATGGCAAGGAAGCTTATCCGTGGGCTGTAGACTTGATCGTGTGATACTTCCACGTGCAAATTGGCAAGCGTCGATTGGCACCATCAACCCTACGATCAGGCCCCTGTTAGACTCTTAAAACAGTGGAGTTGAAGGACGTGCCTCAGCGCCTCTTGAGTCGTCCGAACCTAGCCAAAATCGTCCGCAATGCAATGGACAACATTACTACAGAGGCATGTCAAACATTTACTGCTTCCCCTTGCCTAACGCGGAGAATTATAAAAACTGCAACCCACCTTGTGTGGTGAGCCGTTGTTTGTTGATCCTGGCCTTGGCTCGTATCGCTTTGCGATCTGTTGTTCTTAGCTTAGCGCCTCATGGCGGGCTTCGGCGTCTTTTTCAGCTTGTATTCGCTTTGCTTCTGCCAGATCAATCCTCGCTTTGTGCCCATGTTTACCTAGTAGATGGACAAGATTCCCTCCGCTGAGGAGAGTGATCGGTAGATCCTTCACATAGTCGTATGAATCAGGGCCAAAATCTGAAGTGGTGATTAGGATTCCCTTATTCGCACGTTCTTTGACAACTGTACCGTAAAGATCACGTACAGCATCAGCTCCAACCGTATTTGTGTATCGTTTTGCCTGCAGAATGATCTTTCCACCACGGATCGGGTCGGGGTCGAAGATAACTGCGTCAACGCCCCTGTCGCGGCTCGCTTGAGTGATCTTTACAACGGCGTCACGTTCTGCAAACTCAGCTTCAAAGAGCTCACGTATTAGATGTTCGAAGTCTTCCCAATCCATTGCTGCCAGATTCGTGCCTTCGCTCAGCCTGTTTGCGATGCTTCTTCCCTCGACGAAGCGATCATCTTCCGTGTCTAGCTGCAGGAGGGGCGCAACAGGGGCAAGAGCGTGAAGTTTCGTGCTGCCAACACCGTTTAGCGTCTTAAAGCAGGCCTTTGGGTCCACACGAGTCAAATCAATTTCCTCAAATGCCTGTCTTGTTGCCTGAAGAGAGAGAATGCACGGGTTAATGTCCCTGCCAGTTCCTCGATCCACCTCTCTCACCCATCCATTGAACGTAACAAGATCAAGAGCTTCAAACTGGTCAGCGGAGAAAAGCTCATAAGTCGTACGCAGACAAATCTGGTATGCAACAGAATCATACAGTGCCTGACTATCTTTCTTGCTGATGTGCTTCTCTGCCAAAGCCTTCCGTGACTTGACGTACTTAACCTCTTTCAGAGTGGAAAGTGCTCCAGGCGCGGGGAGTTGATAGTCGCACACGATGATCTTCGTCTCCGGGTTGTATGCAAGCGTGAACTCGTGAGGGAAGCAGTCGGGGTAGGCTGATCGCTCAAGGACAATTGAGAAAAAGCGCTCTACGGCAATCCGTTGGCATGAGTTTACGGCTTCCTTGAAAGACCTGACTCGGTTTCTCTCAGTAGACTCATGCTGATCCTTGCGATTCTGCCACTCTGAGACAGCACTTTCCCACGTGACTCGGAGTCGCTCATTTTCTTCGCGTATCTGTTTCGACTCCTTCTGCCATTCATCGAGCCGTGCCGGATACCGTTCAACATCCTCAACGGCTTCCTGCCACCTGTTGTGGTCATGCTTGAAGTGTTGGCGAGCCTTCTTTCGCAAACTCGGTAAGAACAAAGCCTCCCATCCGGGTCGGTATTTGGCGTCTGTCTCAATTGGCTCATCCCCAGGCTTCCACGGCTTGGCTGGGCTATTCGGTTCAACCTGGTACATTGGTTCAGTGGGTTTGCTTTCCGTGAAAGGCAACTCCAACTCCGACCACTCAAGACCGCAGCTAGCACGCACACCGTCGTGGAGGATGCCCTGGAGCTTGCGAAGACCTGCTTGAGCCTGCTCTGTCCTTTGTTCAGCGGTTGCTTCCGGTAAGAGAATGAACTCCTGGGTGACCATTACTGATCCCACGATTGGATCCACGCTGTGGCCTTGTTGGCCGCCACAAGGTGCGAGATATCTCGTATAACATGGATCGCGTTGAGGTCCTTGTGCGTAATCACGATCTCGGTTCGTGGAAGACCTCGCGCAGTATGTGTTGTCTGCTCCTTCCAGGTGACCTCTTCGGGAAGTTCCGTTTGCTGTATCATTTAGGAACATTATAGCGGATGCAGGTAAACACGACTACTCCACAGGCCACGCCATTGAGCTCCGATTCGATGCCTCGTCGCTCAGCGTCTTGCGCAAGAAGCAAAGTGGTCAGATACTGTATTACGCATACTGTAGCGGCAGATCTTTGCTTTTGGTGTTTTGCCTTCTAACTCAACGCTCTGCTTATGGTGATACGCTCTGACAATCCAATTCCTTCCCCGGTCCTTTGACAAGAAACGCTTCGCGCGCGTTTCGAATAACGGCGAAAATTGGTAACCACAAACCAGAAAGAGGTATGATCCGCTCTATTCGTCCGTTTTGGGGTGAAACGCGTTAATCACCGGATGGTAGTCGTATTCGTAGCCGGAGCCGAAGATGCGGTAGGGGGTGTCCCCGATCTCGTCTCCATCAGCATCCTTGTACCCGTATTCGCTCCAGTAGTTTCCCGTTCCCCTGCCATCGTCCCACATGTTGCACGCCTCGCTCGCCGCGCGGCAGGAGAGGAAGTCGTTGTAGTAAATGCGGCTTCCACCACCAGCGAATGACAAGATAGAAATGCCGATCTTGCAGTGGTCGAAGACGTTATCGTGTACAGTGTTATTCATTGCTTTCTCGTAGAACAGGATTCCGGGCCCTCCAGAGTGAAAGAGGTTGTCATGAATGTCATTGTTGGAGCTGTTGATAAGGAATAAAGCAGCATAGTCGTTATCGAAGAAGGAGTTATCAGCAATGGTCAGATTGTCGCTGTTCTTGGCTGACAGTCCGAAGTAGCTGGTCCCCATTTCGCAGCCGCTGATGGACGCCTTCTTCACGTCCACGAGGTCAATGGCTGTGGAGCTTGCGCCAAAGACGCGGCATCTTTCGATGACGAACGCCCTCGTTGTCCCCTCCACGTGCACGCCGAACGTGCTATCAGCAGCATCGATCGACCATCCCTCGATAAGGTACGGGTCCTCGTTGGTCCCGCTGCCCCCAACAACGCCGTTCTCCACTGTAAAGCCGGTATTGCCGATGATCTCGATGGGTGGATGGGGGAGCAAGTCCCCCTCCGCGCTGCCCCCTACCGCAAATAAGACCAACAAGACTGCGCCACATAGGATCATAGTTGCCCTTCGCCACAGCATTGCTGATTCTTCCCTTGAGTTCATGTCTCACCTCGCTTGATATCTAACAGATTGAGTGTATCAAATTGAGAACAGACAGTGAAATCCATTTGATCGACCTCTCTCTTCAGCAGAAACCCGATCCCGTCAGGAAGGGCCGCCTTGGATACTGCACTACTACCAGATAGAGCAAGTCTTCAGCTTACGTCAATATGACGAATTTAAGGCAACTTCAGTGTAATCTTGAGAGCTTGTTCAATCTTTTGGTAACGTCCCAAAGGTGTCGGGTAGGTTGCGGAAGTGCACCTGGTCCTGTTTACTTGTTGCTTAGAACTAGAAGCTACAAACAGGAGGAACCCAGGTGCAAAACAGATTATACATGGAACTA
>CAJVYM010000040.1 GCA_913009415.1 uncultured bacterium | reverse complement strand
TTCAAGCAGAAGACGGCATACGAGATATATCAGTGTGACTGGAGTTCAGACGTGTGCTCTTCCGATCTGGTGTCGGCTAGTTCTTTGGTTATCGCAGATGAGTCAACGCTAGTATCCTTGATCTCCTGTTCAATATCCTTTTCCTCATTGGTGAGAAATTCGTATAGATCACCGTTGCGCTCGATGTAGGTTTGCTGTTCAAGAACGTTCAACGCGTCTTGAATACTCTCACGCAGGGCTGGCAGATCGCAATCGAACCCTTCCAACATCAATACGCGAAGGTTGCGAACGGTCGGGCGGAAGGACTTAATGTACTTCACAAGGAAAAGGGCTTTCAAGACCCTGACCGCAAACTCGTTGTTCAGATGGGTTTCTGCAGTCAGAATGGCTTGTTGAATATGCGACTTTAGCGAGGTCCTGATCCCCTCGAACATGAGATCGAATGGCGCAAGCTGTCCGATTTTCCGGTCTTCAATCTTAACGGCAACCTGCTGAAAGACACCTAACATGGACCTTTCGCCGGTGGAGCTATGTTTCCCCTCAAATGCATTATGTGCGGAGAGGTCCTGAATGGCGAATTGGAAGAGAGTAAACTGGTAGGGAACAAACGGATAGGCACTGACAAAGCGCTCCCGATCGCGATAGTTTCGGTACGTTTGCGCACCATCAGCAAAGGCAAAGAGCGTCTCGAAGTTGTTGACCTGCTCATTGTAGAGTTCTTCGAGAAGCGGAGTGCTCGCCTCCGTTTTCATTAGCAGGCGCTTCTGGATAACTTCTGCAACGTCGGAGCTAGTCAGTTTCATGCGATAGGCAAAACGCGCTTGAATCCTGCTGTAGTCGTTCGTCTGCTGTCCACCACTCTCGCCGAATAGTGACTCCATGTCTTCTTGAGCAGTTACAACGATCCACGCCTGTCCGCCACATTTGGTGGCAAGGCTCTCAGCTATGGTCTGGAGATTCAAACGAAGCTTCTGGCTCTCGGCAATGTACTGACCGACTTCATCGACGAAGAAGTTGAGCCTGAAGCCTGGCACTTGCTGATCAATGTAGTTGCGCACCTGCTGCGCAAAATCCTCGATGGATACGCTGTACGAGGCGCGGTATCTCTCCACAATGTTCTCAACGGAGTGTTCTTGCCCACCTGCGACCTTAGCATGGGCTTTGTCTATGTTCTCCGATTCAAGAATAGCCATCTCTCGGCCTTTCTCCCAAGGTTGGCCTGATACATCCAGATAAGCGGACTTGAAGGCATCGAGTAGCCCTTGTTTATCAAGATCGCGCTCCATCTGTGCAATGTGCCCCTGCTTGCCGTAGTAACCACAGATCTCATCGAAGACCTTCATAAAAACACTAAGAAGCGCATCGATTTCTGTCTTGCTGATGATGTCGGCTTTCTGATCGATGTTAAACAAGATGCTTTTGGAAGGAATCGCTGTGGCTCGGGTCAGCTCACCACGAAGGAACTCGTTATCGCCACACTTGGGGAGGAAGCGGTCAAGTATGGGTATCCCATCAATCTCTCTGTTCTCAAGAAGAAGCGCGAGCATCTTCAGCAGATGGGACTTACCTGAGCCAAAGAAGCCGGATATCCAACCTCCATTAGCGTTTTCGTAGTTATTGTACGCGCCGAGAAACTCCTCGAGACGCTTCTCAATCTCATTGGTCAGAACATACTCTTCAACCTCGGTCAGCAAGCGCGAATTGTCATCGGCCTTGATGACCCCCTCAATGCGACGATCAATCGGTTTCTCAAAGATATCATTCAGTTGCATCGTCATCATGTGGTCCTCGTTTCCACTTCGCAGTGGAAGATGTTGAATGCTCGATAGTAGTTATCGTCGTGCAGTTTGTTGAAGAGATCGAGTGATGCCCCCGCCTCGGGTGAGTGTGTGTAGCTTCCAGGATAGAACATGATTGTCGGCTTCTCCTTTGCTACGGTCTGAAGATTGTTGAGTACGTTATGCGAGCGAATGTATGGGTAGACCTCGCCAACTCCCGTAATGAATAGGACATCAAATTCTGACGATCGCATCTTGTCAGCGATAGCGGGGACAAGGTGGCGTTCGACGTCAAGGAGCCCTTGCAGGAGTTCCCGAAGCTGCGGCTTCGAGATAGAAGGCTCCTTAGCTACGATTCGATCCCAAACGTCGCGGGATTTGAGCATCTCAATCGCCAGATCGTACAAGTTAATCTCAAGGACACGAACACCGTTTTGTCGGAGCTGTTTGGAGAGATTCCCAATCATCGAAACAAACTTGACAGCTTCGGTTGGTGAATAAGGACAGATAAAGAATGGGACTTCGTTCCCGAGTCCTTGTTTTGCCAGGAATCCCTTGCTTCCGATCAGCTTTAGCAGGTGATCAAACCGAGCTTGAAGGGGCTGCTGCTCTAGGGCCTTCATAGTGTTGCCCATTTCCTTATATCAGCCCCTGCAGCCGGATATACGGACGCAGCATCGACCGAGTCAGACAAAAGTGCCCGGGCAACACGGGGCGATAAGAATGCTGGAATAATGGTTCCGTCCTGCTCAAGCAGCCCTGCTTCTCGCATCATCTTGAAAAGAGTCTGCCGAAGCTTCTCCCTCGTTGAAGGACTTAAGGCCTCCAGCTCTGGATGCCACAATGTCTTCACATTGAAGAAGGAATCATAGTCACTTCGCGTCAGTCCTCCTGATAACGTCAAGTAGCGCTCCCTGACAATCTCAACAGCAAAGTCCCATATGAAGCTGTATCGCTTGCAGATGGCCAGCCAGAGCACGTATTTTTGCTCTTCGGTATCGCCATCGACAACGATCATCAGCTGTTCAGCCGTCAGTGTGCTCAAACGGCTAATGACCTCCCGTAACACCCTCTTCGCCGTATTTCTGGTCTTGGACTGTAGAACGTTCGTGTGGAGAGCTTTGTCTCGGACTACTGGCCAGTCTCCAAGTGAGGAATGCAGTTCGGCCAACCTAACCGATTCTCGGTGTAGAAGGGCCCCCGCTGTGAACGCCATGACGTATTCCGTCCGCATGACCCTTCGATTCGCAGTCTGCTTCTTCTCTAGCTTCAGAGGCATACTTGCCGGCAATGCATGTCACTTCCTTTAGGCTATGATCCTGACCTGATCATGTTAGCTCGCGCGCATGGTGCTGGCAAGTGATGGAGGTGTGGTGAATTGTAGGTCTATGGGCGTATGCTTATGCAACCGCGCATGAGAGAGAACGCCGGATGGGTGGTGTTCGGAGATGCTCGTGCACATAAATGGGGCAACTACCATACCTCCAATAGTGAAGGCGGATCCGTAAGAGGGGATTATCATGCGATCTGCTCTCTATACCAAGGCGGCGCAGATTACGTTGTCGGATGGGCACTCGCGCCGCGCGAGCGATTCGAGGACGATTCTTCCGATCGGGTTGTCGCTTGCAAGGGCATGTGCGGCGTGTAGGTGTAGGCACTTGATCCGCGAGAAGTCGGCGATTCCCCCGATTCCGCGTTCCATCAGCGCTGGCAATATTCCCTTCCCTTCTAGGTAGACAAGGTCCTCGCGCGAAAGGAGACGCTGGCGCTGCTCGATGTAGGAGCGATGTGCGTGCACCAGTCGGCTGGCGAGATCTGAGTCGCGGCGGATCGCCTCTTCAATTCTACGGATCATTCCACCCGCCTCCAGAGACGCAATCGCACGGAAGAGAAACGGGCAGGTAAGCCAATACATGGTGGGAAATGGTTTGCCCTCGAGCAGAGGGTGAACGATCACTACCTGTGGAAAGCCGTACGCGCAGCGCTTGGCGATCCCCACCACGCCACGCGGGCTGCGGCCAAGCTGGTGCGTGATGATCCGCTTGTCTTCTAGTGAGACAGGTTCCATTCGTCTCTCCGGTACTTTTGCGTTCGCAGTTGTGTCGCACGCTCCATCTCTTCTCCCGTGTAGGTGCCGAGTTGTAGCTTCTTCTCGAGGGCGCCAGCCATTTCATCGCTCAATGTCTGGACAAGGCTCTCCATCTTTAGCCCGGGCGAAACCTCTGACAGGCTCGTAACCGGTCGCGGGTGGGACGCAACGCGCGTCGGCTCATATGATCCCTGCATGGCAAAGAGCAGGCTCTCAATTGGAACCTGCGATGGGAAGACGAGGAGGCTCATGTGGTAGAGCAGGCTCCCGCCACGCCTGGCCTGTGCGGTGCCAGCGATCTTCTCCCCCCCGACCGTGATGATGTTTCCCTCCACGCGCGCATCGATAGAGTGCTTCGATAGTGCGGTTGCAATCGCTTCACCGATTGTAGCATAGACCTCAGATACGCTGCCAAGTGTTCTCCCATTTTTCAAATAGAGCGACATATTCAAGTTTCCCGGGTAATGGTAGACGGCTCCGCCCCCGCTGATGCGCCGGATGACGGGAATATGGAGCTTGCGCAGATGAGGAAGATCGACCTCGCACGCGACAGATTGCGACCTTCCGATGATTACCGAGTGATCGTTCACCCACAGGCGCAGGGTGTCGGCGGCCATGTTCTTTGCACTCTCAAGGAGCGCTTCATCAAGAGCGAGGCCGAGCGCGGGATCTGCTGGGTTAAGGTCGACGATCAGTCGGAGCATGCGGGGATTGTCTGTGCGGCGTGGTACGAGCTTCGCACGAGCGGTCCGGACATGACAAAGCAGAATCCAAGACCTCTCGCCTCAGATGCAAGCGATGAGAATTCATCCGGTGGAACGTAGCGCGCTAGTGGCGCTGCGTCATGCGACGGCGGGAGGTACTGGCCGAGTGTCAGCGCCCTCACCCCCACACCTCGCAGGTCACGCATGGTCTCCAGCACCTCGCCTCTCTTCTCCCCCAAGCCAAGCATGAGTGAGCTCTTGGTTATCGTGCCCGGTGAGATCTGCGCTACGTGCGAAAGGACACGAAGTGTGAGATCGTAATTGGCGCGATGGTCACGATGGTCTGGTGAGAGCCGGCGGATGGTCTCGATGTTATGGCCGATGACGTCGGGCGCGCTAGCGATGAGTGTGCGCAAGGCCACATCGTTACCCGAGAAATCGGGGATGAGCGCCTCGATTTTGATGTGCGGGGAGCGCTCCTTGATCCGCGTGATCGCCGCTGCGAACAGGGAGGCTCCGCCATCTTCCAGGTCATCGCGATCGACGGATGTCAGGACGACGTAGTCCAAGCCAAGATCGGCGATCGCATCCGCCAGCCTCGCTGGCTCGCCCTCATCGATTGCACCGTGCGGATTCCCGGTGGGAACGGCGCAAAAGCGGCACGCTCGCGTGCAGACATTCCCAAGGAGCATGAACGTCGCCGTTCCCGCCCCCCAGCATTCAGCCGCGTTTGGGCAACGCGCCCCCTGGCAAACCGTCGTCAGATTGTGCCGGGAGAGGACACCGCGCATTGCGTGCATCCCTCGAGCCTCCGCGGCGGTATGTGCTTTCACCTTCAACCACGCCGGGCGATCAGCCATCGATCCTCCTCCAGTACTCGTTCACGTCGCGCTCAAGGATATCCCAGTCAAAGAGCTGTCGCATGTGCCCGAGCAGCCCTTCGATGACGCGCTCCATCGGCATATCATCCGGCGTTAGTTCGGCGAGAGAAATCATCTCGATCGGAAGGCCGCACGGGTTGATCATGGCGAAGTGCTCTTTGTTCACATCGACGTTGAACGCCAGCCCGTGCAGAGTCACCCAGTGACGAACGGAGACACCGATGGAGGCGATCTTGCGCATGCCGACCCACACACCGGGATACCCTGCCCTGCGGGTAGCCTCGACCCCGTAGTCGGCGCACAAGCCGATCATCGCCTGTTCGAGGGACGCGATGTATCGCTTGATGTCGCGTCCATAGTCGCGCAGATCGATTATCGGGTAACAGACGATCTGGCCAGGCCCGTGGTAGGTGATGTCTCCACCGCGCTCAATCTCGTAGACGGGAATCCCGACTCGCTCTCTTTCAGCCTCCGAGACGCGGATGTTTGACCGCGATCCGCTCCGCCCGATGGTGAACACCGGGTCGTGCTCGACCGTGATCACGACATCGCCGATCTCTCCCTGACAGCGCATGCGGTGCAGCTCGTGCTGCAGGGCGTACGCGCGCGCATAATCCGTCCGTCCAAGCGCCAGGTGAATGACGTGTTTCATAAACACCATCGCTTGGATAGCCCGAAGCTTCCTGGGGGGACAAGAGCGAACACTTGCCGATGGCAAATCAGCTTCTTGTTCGTGCTGGCTGTATGGGTTTTCGCAAGAATACATCCTAGAACGTCGGAGATAAGCTCCGGCGCTACGAAAAGATAGATGTAGCGTCGGACTTTGTGTGCGACGGTATTTTCGGAACAGCTCTCTAAATGAAAGCGCAGCATGAAAACCAACTCCGGTCACATCCTTGGCTTCTGTTCTTCGATTCCTTCCAGTTTGCTGCGGAATCCTTAGTCTTAGGAGGTCAGCTCCGCCAACGGATCACCGACGCGTGCCTTCTCTCCTTCCTTGCGGGTGATACGAACCATTCTCCCGTCGCTGGGGGCATCGACGATGAACGTGGTCTTCTCCGTCTCCACCTCCACGAGGTCGTCACCGGTAGAGAAGCCCTCTCCCTCGCCCTTCAGCCACTCCACAATTGTCACCTCGTCCACTTCGCCCAGATCGGGCAAGCGCAGATAGTTATCGTTGTCTTGTTCCATCAATTCCTCCTTGCAGTTTGCAGCCGGCATGTGATACAGAAGCCTCTGTAATTACGGATACTAGCAGATCGATCGCTCTCTTTCATCTTGTCGATCCGCCAGAAAGAGCGTATATTGATCCGATCTCAAGCGTCGCATATGAAGATCCAAATGTCCACATACGCGGGAGGATGAGGATGCAAGTAGTGAGGGAATCAGACGAGCGAGTCTACGATATGATGCGTTTGCTTCTTGAGACGGGCGGCACGCTCATCTTCCCGACAGACACGGTCTATGGGATAGGTGGCGGCCCGTGGGATGAGCGCGCGCTTGCGCTGGTGCGCAGGTTGAAGGGGCGCGATCGTTCACAGCCGTTTACGCTGCACCTTCCCTCGGTTAGAGCAATCAAGAGATACGCTCTCGTAGACGAGAAGACTGAGCAGATTCTGACCCGCTTCCTGCCCGGTCCGATCACGTTCATCCTCCCTGCAAGCGATGAGGCGCCATCGGCGAGCGTTCTTGGCGGCAAGGTGGGAATCCGCGTTCCCGCAAACCCGTTCTTTCAATTGATTATGAATAAACTCGATCGGCCGCTCTTCGGCACGAGCGTCAACCGCTCGGGAGAGGCTCCACTAGCGAGTATCGACATGATGATCGAGCAGTTCTCCAGCGTTGACCTGCTTATAGAGGGAGAGACGGGAACAGGCGTGCCCTCGGCAATCATCGACCTTACTGTGGATCCGCCACATGCGCTGCGCGGTGAGGTCCCGGAAGGACTTTAGTTCCCCGCTGGGGCCTTCTTCTCGCTGAACGCCTGTATCGAGTCCGTGTCGGCCAGCGCATCCAACAGGCGGGTCAGTTCTTCCCTGGTGTTGTACGGGGCGATCCCTACCCGGATCAACCCGCCCTGATCCATCACTCCTAGTTTCGTTACCAGTGTGGTGGCGAAGAAATCTCCGTCCCAGACGAGAATCCCGAGGCTATCAAGGTACTGCGCCACCAGGCGTGAGTTGAACCCGCGGTAGGTGAAGGAGACGGTTGATGTCCGCGGGTAACCGGGAGGAGGGCTGTAGATCGTGATCTGTGGCAGCTTCGACAGTCCGTTCACCAGGAAATTCGCGAGATCGTCCTCGTAATGGCTGAACGCCAGTAGGCCAGCCACCACGTCCCTGCGCCTACCCGCCAACCTTTTTAGGTCCTCCGTCAGATCACCCGCGAATTTTCGCCCGGCATCGGCGACGAAGTCCACCGCCGCCATTGCTCCGGCGATCCCCTCGTGATTCAGTGTGCCGGTCTCGATCCTGTAGGGAGGGTAGGGCCGTGCTGGCTCGACGCGCAGAGGCCTCAGTTTGCCCAGCACTTCCTTTCTTGCGTACATCGCCCCCACGTGTGGCCCGAAGAACTTGTACACCGAGCATAGGAGAAAATCACAGCCGATCTCTCTTACGTCGATCGGGGCGTGAGCGGCGTAGTGCACGGCGTCGACAACGGTGTACGCGCCCACCTCTTTAGCCATGGTCACGAACTTGCGCACGTCGTTGATCGTGCCGACGGCGTTCGACGCGTAGTTGACGGCGACCACCTTCGTGTTCGGGGTCAACTTGCGCGCGTAATCGTCCATGTCCAGGGTGCAGGTAGCCGTATTCACGGAGACCTCATCGATGATGATCCCTCGCTCCTTCAGTTCAAGCCAGGGGGCGCGGTTCCCTTCGTGATCGATCTGGGTGATGATCACTCGGTCACCGGGTTTCATCTCCCGCACGAGGGCCTGGGAGAGGAGGAAGTTGAGAGTAGTCATGTTCGCTCCAAACGCGACCTCGTCAGGCTGGCAACCGAAGAAATCGGCAAACGCAGCACGCGCTTCGTCGATCATTTCATCGGTTGCGATGCTCGTTGAGTAGGATCCTTCCGCATTGGCATTCATCTTGACAAAGTAGTCTTCCATTGCCTTAATTACGCGAAGCGGGACCTGATATCCACCAGGCCCATCGAGGTATGCCAGCGGATATCCAGCAGGAGTCCTGTTTGCAAGAGAAGGAAACTGATCTCGTAAGTAGCTGGGTAGTTGTTCGAGTTTCAATAGTATGCTCCTTTAATTGCCGATAAACAGGGTACATTACCAGCTAAACACTCACGCACTTGAGTCAGCTCGTCCATCGGTCCAATTTGTGGACGGACTATCACTGAACTCTGCAGCGGAGTATACTTCTCGCGGAGCGCGAAAACCAAGGGTGCATCGTGCTATCTTAAGGGCGCTCAGTAGTATCTGCATACCATCCGCGGAAAGGAGGAGTGAGCCATGTTCATCGAGCGATTCGAGTTGGAGAGGATTCAATCCGAGTGGGAGCACCGGGTCAAGTACAATCTGGCGGAGAGCGGTGTCCATCCGCTTCATGTCCGCGATCTGCTGGGAGAGGATGGAATCGACGAGATCATGGACATGCCCTTGGGTTACGCCCAGACAAACGGCCCGGAACCGCTGCGGGAGCGGATCAGCCTGCTCTACCCCGGCTCCGAGATCGACAACATCCTGGTGACCAACGGTACGGCCGAGGCGAACTTCATCTCCACCTGGAGCGCCCTTGACAAGGGTGACGAGATGGTGTGTATGTTGCCCAACTACATGCAGATCTACGGGATTGCGCGCGCACTGGGCGCTGTCGTAAAACCCATGTCCCTGAAAGAGGATCTGGGCTGGGCTCCCGATCTCGATCAATTGGCCCAGCTCGTCTCTTCCCGCACCAAGATGATCGCCGTCTGCAACCCGAACAATCCCACCGGCGCGGTGTTGAGCGAGGAAGCGATGGAACGGATCGTACACTTGGCGAGCAAGGCCGATGCCTGGATCCTCGCTGACGAGGTCTACCGCGGAGCCGAGCTCGATCGTAAGCGTACCCCGTCCTTTTGGGGACGCTACGACAAGGTTCTCGCCATCGCTGGCCTCTCCAAGGCGTTTGGCCTTCCCGGCCTGCGCATAGGCTGGATCGTCGGCCCAAAGGCGTTCGTCGAGCGGGCCTGGGGGTACCACGACTACACGACCATCGCCGCTGGCACGCTCAGCTATCACCTTGCTTATTTGGCCCTCGAACCGGAGATGAGGGAGCGCATCCTCAATCGAAGTCAGGCTGTGTTAAACGAAAACCTCGGTATCCTACAGGCATGGGTGGCTAAGCACGATGATCTGCTGAGCCTGATCCCCCCACGCGCTGGGGCGATGTCGTTTGTGCACTACAATCTGAAGATAAACTCCAGCGAACTATCGAAGAAGCTTCACCGAGAAAAGAGCGTGCTGACAATTCCCGGAGATTGCTACAACATGGACCATTTCCTGCGGCTGGGCTACGGGGAAGAGAAGGAGAAACTGATCGCTGCATTGGACCTGATCGGCGAAACCCTGGAGGAGCTTCGAGGGTAGGTGGCGTTTACAGTAGCTACCGATCGATCGGCACCACCGATCGCCGCAAAGGGGATGTGATGTTAGATTTTATTATCAAACTGAGCGCTATCTTTAAGGCGCGTCAACGGATCAATTCATTGGTGTGGCGGACTCCACTCATCGAATCTTACGAGCTTAGCAAGAGAACGGATGAGCAGGTGTACTTTAAGGCGGAATGCCTCCAGGTCACCGGCTCATTCAAGCTCAGAGGGGCGGCAAGCAAAATCCTCAGCCTTACGGGTGAGGAGCGCTCGCGTGGAATCATCGCTGTATCGAGCGGCAACCACGGTCGCGCTGTATCCTATATTGCTAGTCACCTTGGAATCGAAGCGACAATCTGCGTTTCGAAGCACGTGCCAGAGAACAAGCTTGCCGCAATACGCCGCAACGGTGCCCAGCTCGTGGTGGAAGGCCAGACCTACGAAGAGGCGGAGGAAATAGCCGTTGGTATTCAACGCGAGCGCGGGCTAGTGCGAATCGACCCGTTCGACGATCCGTACGTCATCGCCGGCCAGGGAACGCTCGGCCTGGAGATAATCGAGGACCTTCCCGAGGTGAGAACCGTCCTCGTCCCCATGTCCGGTGGAGGGTTGATCTCTGGGATCGCGATCGCGCTGAAGTCCGCCGATCCGAGCATCCGCCTGATCGGTGTGACGATGGAGAAAGGGGCGGCGATGGTGGAGAGCCTACGCGCGGGGCACATCGTTGAGATCACCGAAGAACCAACGCTCGCCGACGGCCTCGCTGGCGGGATCCCCCCGGACAACCGCTACACCTTCCGCCTCTGTCAACGCTACGTTGACGATGCCGTCCTCGTCTCCGAGGCCGAGATCGCGCGTGCGATGAGATTTGCGCTGGAAGAAGACCACCTGGTGGTCGAAGGATCGGGAGCGGTGGGGATCGCCGCCCTGTTGCACGACAAGGTCGCTAAGCTGAAGGGACCAGTGGTCGCCGTGCTCAGCGGGGGAAACGTCGATCTGGGCGTACTCCTTGAGATTGCCAATCAGCATGGTGCGCTAGGTCAGCGGCACGTCGGTTCTTAAGGGAGGTTTTGTGTGAAGATTACAATACTGATGGAGAAGGAGATCCGCGAGTGTGTCGGGCTGGATGAAGAAGCCGTCGAGGCGGTCGGAGAAGGGTTTTCCAAGCTCAGCATGGGAGAGGCGAAGGTCCCTCCGGTTATTGCTGTGTCGGTAAGCGAGAACAATGGCGAGATCGACGTCAAGACCGCCTACATTCGCGGATTGAATAATATCGCCGTTAAGATCGCCGCCGGCTTCTACGACAATTCCCTGTTGGGCCTTCCCACCGGGAGCGGGATGATGGTGATGATCAGCACCACGACCGGAGTTCCTCAAGCCATCCTGCTCGATAACGGCTACTTGACCGATGTGCGCACCGGTGCGGCGGGGGCGCTGGCCGCAAGGCATCTCGCGCGCGAGAAGATCGATACGGTGGGCGTTATCGGCTCGGGTGCTCAGGCGCGCTACCAAGTGCGAGCGATCGCGCTGGTGCGAAAGTTCCGTCGTCTCCTCGTCCACGGGATCACCGCAGAACACGTTGATCGGTACACAGCTGAGATGCGCGCGGAACTGGGAATCGATGTCGTCGTGGCCGAGAGCGTGGAGCAGGTGGTAAAACAGAGCGATGCGATCGTCACCACCACTCCGTCCCGCGAACCGTATCTCAAGGCCGATTGGCTGCATCCAGGGCTGCACATCACGGCTATGGGATCAGATAGTGTAGGCAAACAGGAGCTTGACCCGCAGGTATTTTCTCGCGCCGATGTTGTTGCCTGCGATCGAAAGTCACAGTGTTTCAGGTTGGGCGAGCTACAGCACGCACTTTCCGAGGGCATAGTGAACGATGATACTCCGATAGTCGAGCTCGGCGAGCTGATCCTCGGGCGTCACCCGGGACGAAAGACGGATGGACAGATCACGGTGTGTGACCTCACCGGCGTTGGAGTTCAGGATACAGCCATCGCACAGCTCGCTCTTGATAGGGCATTAGAGAAGGGCTTGGGGATGGTGTTTGACACGTAGGAAGAGGAACTTGAGCCTCTCAGCTCCTGGGACGACACAGGCAGTAACTGTAGCCGACCGGAACGGCGGTCTCTTCTGCTGCGCTCTGATTACCTGGATTATTCGTGGAGCAGGAAAACCACCGATCTTTATTATAGATGTGCAGGAGCGGGAGGAACCCCTGAAGCGCATGGTAACACCTTAGCCCGAAGCGGCATCTCCAATGTGTTCGGTCATTGTTTGCCTCTGTGACGGCAAAAACACTATAATGTTTAAATGGTGAACCAAGATGGCTAGGGCTCCTGACATTCTCACGGCTTCGCGAGGTGTGATCGCTGCATTGATCATCGCCCTAGGGTTTGTTGGTCCACGTGCACTCGGATGGGTTATCTTCCTCACGATGCTCGGATGGACCACGGATATTCTGGATGGTCGCCTTGCCCGCCGCCAGCATAAGGGGCCAACGTGGATCGGAGAGCACGAGTTCGCGTTTGATATGATGATGGTCTTTGCGGCCTTCTGCTACCTGGTGATGACCAAATTTGTCCCCGTGCTGCCAGCAACGATCTATGTGTCCGTCGCCCTTCTGTTCATCGTCGTATTTCAGTCCAAGTCGGTTACGATGTCGTTTGCGTTTCCCCTCATTGTGCTTCCCCTCGTTGTCGCCTATTTTCGCGCTCCGCAAGCTGCCTATATCTACATCACGTGGATCGTGCTTGCCCTCCTCTATGATTGGCGACGCTTCTTCGGCGTGGTGCGCGAGTTTCTCGTAAACATCAAGGAGCTATACAAGCGCTTGAGCGCCGACTAGAAGAGGCTTTTTGGTTCCTTGTTGTTTCGAGTGGGTAGTGTCTTCTAGTTTCAGTTCGCACGCGACGGATGCCCAAGAGAATTCACCACGAAGAGCGTCTCCTCTCTACTCGGCGGTGAAACAATTCGGTATCTCTGTGAGGGTCTTGGCGCTTCACCCTTTCTCTTTAGTTACACACTCGAAACGCCAAAGAGCCCAATTATCCGATAGTCCTCACGTTTCGCCATTGGCCCCTCCTCAACGGACAGAATCATTTGTAAGTTCGATTGTTTACTACACAACGTCAGTTTAGGAAACCAAGACAGGAATCGCAACCAGGAGAAGAGCCCAAGAACGCCTACAGACTTCCGATAGACTCTGTGGCACCTGTGCCTACGTGGTGGATATGTCTAAGCCTTCCCAGATTAAGGAACAATAAAAGTAGCGCTTATTGATGTGTGAGTCACAAAATAAGCAGATATGTAATATAGATTACAGTCATGCGAGGCAGGATGTAGAGGGGAATAAGGGATAACAAGGAAAGGGATATTGATGGAGGGTACGGAAGAGGTTATCCAGGCGACAACCACGTTGGCTCAAACGATAGAGCTGAAGGATGGATATACAGAAGACCACTGTGAACGGCTAGCCGAAATGGCGCTTCCGATCGGCAAGCGGCTCGGTCTGACAGAGGAGAGGTTGGAGCAGTTACGGTATGGTGCCCTGCTGCATGACGTAGGAAAGCTGGGGATCGCAGACAACATCCTAGGCAAGCCTGGTAAGCTCACCGCTTCGGAGTGGGTCGAGGTGCGTAAACATCCCACAATCGGAAAAGAGATTGTGGAGAAGATCGACAGCCTGGGGTTGGTGGCACGAATAGTGGAGGAGCATCACGAGCGGGTAGATGGTAAGGGTTATCCCAAGGGGCTTAAGGGTGATGAGATTCTGTTGGAGGCTCGGATCCTGGCCGTGGTCGATGCTTACGATGCCATGCGATCCGATAGACCCTATCGCCAAGCCTTGTCAAGGGAAGAAGCAATAAGGGAGCTGAAAGAGAACGCGGGGAGCCAGTTCGATCCCTTGGTAGTAAAGGTGTTCCTGGAAATCCTGGACGAAGGGAGCGCGGCGCCCACCCAGGATAAACCACGCAGAATACCCGCTAGAAGGAGCTACTTTCGAAGGATTCACCAAGATGCCGCGATCCTATTCTGTAATCTTGTTCTCTCTAACGCCAAAAGATCCGTTTTGATAGTCCCCGTCTGGCTTCACGCCGGTATGTCTAGAATCTTCTGAATTGTGGAATAATAAGTTTGTTGGTCATTGACAAGCGATCAGCAGAACGGCTAGCAAGATATGTAATGTACATTACAGACATAAAGGACAGGGTGTAGTGCGCAATAAGACATCGTTGAAGGAAGTTGTACCACGTAAAACTGTGAAACTACCGAAGAATAAGGAGGTGGTTGGATGAGAAAAACTTCTCGACAAAGGCAAACCACTCGAAAGGGCGGGGCGCAAAACAAGGGGCCTTTCTTAGGTGGTAACATCAAGGGCTTTCAAATCTCAAACCGAAGGTCTGATACCTAAGAAGGCCGCCCAGTTACCAAAAGGAGGTAACGGAAAATGTTAAAGAAAAAGAACATAACGGTAATTTTGTTGGCGTTGGCGCTCAGTCTGGGGCTGAGTGTGATAGCTCTCGCTGCGGATGGCACTCAGACAGTCGACGCTAATATCACTGCGTATCTAGCGTTAACACCGCCAGATGCTATCAGCGGGTGGGCCCTAGCTTCAAATGCTAACCCCGCTCATGGCGACAATCAACAGGACACAGCAGGCAACGGGACTTACACTAGCAACCCAGGTGTGCTCGTAACAAGCAACACACCCTACCAGCTCGCCATCAAGTGCGATACTCCGAGTACTGGAACGGCTGGTTATATGAATAAATATGATAATAGTGCCTACAGTACCACTGCTGTTACTCTTCAAGAACCTTTCTACTTCGAATTCAGCGCGAGCGACGGGACGACGAGCTCTCCGGCGTCGACATGGACGACGGTAACCACCACTGATCAAACCGTAGTTTATATCACTGACGCTGCTACCGATGACGATGGCTTTGGCACCACTGTCACCTATTCCCAACCTGCTCACTTTAGCGATCAACGATTGGGAGGAACAGCTACCTATCACATCGTGATCACCTACACCGCTACAGCGACCCTATAATCGGGCAGTAACTGGCGAGGGGCTGCTGACGCTTGACGCTGGCAGCCCTTCTGGCTTTATTATATCTGTAACCTCGAAGCACAAAGGAAAGAAGGGAGGATTATGATGAGACGTAGATTGAAGATAGTTGCCCTTGCAGTGTTACTTCTATCCCTGTTTGGGTGGTTGGTCCAGGCGGGGATCGGTGTCTCCCCCTCCCTTATCTTCGCCACCGTTACCGAAGCGCATAACTCCTTTTATACCACCGTTTCCAATACGGGCGAGGATGCCCTCAAGATCTCTGCCTACGCGGCCGGCATGTCTCATAACCTGATCGGGGGGATCAATATCAAGGAGGGCAAGGAGGACCTGGAGAAGGTGACCCGGGTGTTCTCGCTTGACCCTAAGGAATTTGTCTTGGAAGCTGGTGAGGTGCAGGAGGTCAAGATTACTGTTAATATCGCCGAAGCAAAGAAGATAGGCCCATCTGGAGGCGCCTATGCTGAGATCCTGTTTGAAGCGAGGCCTCTTGAAAGTAAAGGTGGTCAGGTGACTAATGTTGCCCGTATAGGTGTCCCGACCTTAGTGACCCTTCCCGGCCCGAAAGAGCTAACAGGCAAGATAACCCAGGTTAGTGTGGAACAGGCTAAGCCCGGCGACAAGGTCCAGATCAATATTAGGTTCCGCAACACCGGAAATACCCATTACACCCCCAAAGGAGGGACGGTAGTCATCAGGGACGAAACTGGAAGCCAAGTAGCGAAGATCCCAGTTGAGACCCACGTTGTCATGCCTGGCCTGGAGCGCCGCCTGACCGCCAGTTGGAGCCCGAAAGAGCTACCCGTCGGAACGTACACCGTAGAGGCCACGGTAGGGATAGTAGAGGGGGAGGTTACCCCGGCCATGAGCGCCGCCTTCGGGGTCGTCGAACCATACAAGGTGGCTCAGCCAAGCGGTGGGATCATCAACTTTGCCCCACCTAAAGCAGATAAAAATAAGCCGATCGAATTTAAGCTCCTCTTCTCCAACCGCGGGAATGTCGATCTCACCCCTAAAGGTGAGATAAGGGTTGAGGATTCTCGGGAGAAGGTGATAGCGACCATCCCGATTGCTGCCCAGGAAGAGATCGTTCCTGGGAGCAGCGCCGAGATGAGCGCTGTTCTGGAGGGTGGACTGCCCACTGGGGAATATACCGCAATTGCCGAACTCAGATATGGCAAGCCCGAGTATGGCGGCGTCAAGGTCGCCCAGGCCCGGATCGAGTTCGAAGTGGCGGAGAAGGAGATCGTCACCGCGGGCGAGATCGTCGAGTTTACCGTCCCGTCAGTCAAATCTGGCGAGCCGATTGTCCCCCATCTTTTAATAAAGAACACGGGAAACACCGACTTTGAGGTGGAGGGACTGATCGAGCTGAAGAACTCCGCGGGAAAGAGCGTCGGTCAGATCCCCATCCCTAAAACGCCCGTAGCCGTCGGCGAGACCAAGGCATTAGGTCAGCCCTGGGAAGGTACGCTCCCGGTAGGTCTATATAAGGCCGTGGCCAGCCTGATCCTGGGAGGGGAGAAGATGCTGACGGCGGAGACCTCATTTATGGTGAAGCAGTAGTAGGTGGAGATGAAGTCCGTCAGGCTCTCCATCTTAGTGGGTCTGGTAGTCCTTCTCTTCGTCACCCCTTTGGTCTTCTATCCCTGGGTCACTACCTTCACGATGACCAAGGAGACAGCTGCCGAGCTTCTCCTGCTTGTAATTGCTGCTCTTTGGGTAATCTGGCTGGCAAGTGGAAAAAGACGTCTTTCGCTTAGGACGCCGCTGACGGTTCCGATCATCGCTCTTGCCGGGGCGATACTGCTGTCCTTGATAAACACAAAGAGCTTCTTTGACAGTGCACAGGGGCTTGCCCTCTGGGGAAGCTACATCCTGGCTTATTTCATCGTCATCTCTGTGGTCGAAAGTTCGAGATGGATTAAGATCCTCTTAGGGGCGGCCCTATTGGCCGGCTTCGTGGCTGCTACCTACTGCATCTTCCAATTCTACGGCGTCGATTTCCCCTTCTGGATCAAGCTAGGTGGAAGGGGACGTCTCTTCTCCACCTTTGGCAATCCCAATTATCTGGCCGGTTATCTGATCGGCTGCCTTCCGCTGGCCTTCGTTCTCTTCACTGCGCTCAGAAGACGGTGGAAGAAGGCCACTTTGGGAGCAACTATAGCCATCCTCTATACGGCGGTGCTCATGACCTACACCAGGGCTTCCTGGGCCGGCCTCCTAGCATCCGGGCTCTTTACATTGGTGCTATTGTTCCTCTTCCTTGGCAGGGGATTCTTCAGGAAGAACAGGTATTGGTTGGCGGGGCTGGCCTTAATCCTGTTGGCTATAACGGTGGTCTACTCCGTGCCCAATCCAATAAACTGGCCGGGTAGGAGCGTGTTTGGTAGGGCGGCTTCGTCCTTTGATTTCCAACAGAGTTCCCTCCAGTCGCGCTTTCTTATCTGGCTCTCCACCATAGAGGTTGCTAAACAACAGCCCATCATCGGCTCAGGGATCGGCACCTTGGGCGTCAATTATCCAGAGGCTCAGGGTGAGGTGCTGGCACAAGCACGCTACAGACACTTCATCCCGCAGGCCAACAAGTCGATCAACGCTCACAATGATCTCCTGCACATGTGGGCAGAGACCGGGATCTTGGGGTTGTTGTGCGCCGCATGGATCATCATCGCTTTCTATACAGACGCGTTTCGATCTCTAAAGCGAGCGAGCTCAGAACAGAAGACGCTGCTGGTCGGTTTTATGGGAGGAGCTTTGGCAATCCTCGGGCACAGCGTCTTTAGCTTCCCCTTTCACGTTATCCAGAACGGGCTGCTCTTCTGGCTCTTCTTGGGCCTGAGTTGGGTAACGATAAGAAAGTCCAAAGTCCAAAGTCCAAGGTCCAATGTCGAAAAATCAAGCATCGAGAGTCGAGAGTCACGAGTCCAGGACCTAACCCCTAACCCCCAACCCCTAGCACCTGCCAACCACGAACTACGAACTACGAACTACGAACCAAGAACTAAGAACCAGCACCGGATTCTCCGTTGGGGCATCGTCGCAGTTGTAATCGTAGCAGTCATCTTCTTGGGGGCAGCGCGAGTCAGGCTGTTCCAGGCGGATATGCACCTTAAGAGAGGACAGATGCTGGCACAGGTGGAACGCTTCTCTGAAGCCGCAGAAGAACTAGAAAGGGCGGTAGCGCTTGCGCCGAGTGATGGTAGAATTCAAGCGGATTTAGGTATAGCCTATAATGAATTGGGGCGCTATTACGATGCCATCAAGGCCTTTAAGAAAGCTGAGGAGAACTGGATCTATGATGGCCTTTACAACCAACTGGGATACGCCTATCAAAAGGTAGGGCAGATGGAAGAGGCAAAGCAGGCTTTTGAGAAGAATATCTATCTATTCCCGAATTATGGTGATGCCTACTTAAACCTTGGAGACATATATGTTCTTGAGGCTGAAGAACATCTCTCTGCTAGTGGACTGAAAATAGCGGAAAGCGAGCTTGATGAAGCATTCTTTTACTACGAACAGGCAAGGGCTCTTGATCCCAACCTTCACTTGCCAGGCAAGTTAGCTAACGATTATTACAAGGTGGGACTCAAAAGGACCACAGGGGAGAGCTACATTAGTAAAGAGCATCCGTTCTTCACTCAAGGCGAGATGCCTGTTATCGATCTATTGAAGCCGGTAGCCAGACCTGGCAAACCGATCTACTTCAAGCTGTTCTTCTATGACGAAGATCTAAGTGGACACCCTGAAGGGACACTGGAGATTAAAGATATCGCGGGGAAGATCGTGAAGTGTTTGGATCTTCTTGACAACAGTGGTAACATCCTGGGTCTCCTTCTCCAGGATGGGCTGCCTGAGGGAGACTATCTTGCACAAGCGACCATCAACTATGGGGGAGACAAGGCAGCTGAGGTAAAAGAGAGTTTCATCGTTGTTGAGAAAGGCAAACCCCTGATAGTGATTGCTGATATCTCAGTCCCCAGAATTAAACCCTGGGAGCCGGTTACCGTACATCTGACGGTTAAGAATCAGTGGAATGTGCCGCTCAGTGTACAAGGGGTGGTCGAGATAATGGATGGCGCAGATAAGAAGGTTGGTGAGATACAAGTATTTCCAACCCTCATCTCTGCCAATAGTGAAAAAGAGTAGATCGGAAGAGCACACGTCGGAACTCCAGTCACACTGATATATCTCGTATGCCGTCTTCGGCTTGAAAAAAAAAACA
>CAJVYM010000039.1 GCA_913009415.1 uncultured bacterium | reverse complement strand
CCTGAAGAACCACACGCTTGGCAAGCAGTGCATAACTTCACTGGAACAGTTGACCAAAGCGGTTCGCTCTCACTTGCGAGCGCTGCAAAGAAAGCCCGCCTTGATACGCTCCTTCTTCCTCTTAGCGGCAACTCACTATGCCGGCTGATGTAAGAATAATTTTGCAACCATTAATAACTCCTTTAGGAGCGCAATGTCCGATGCCACTGGAATAAGGTCCGAGGTGCCGGTTATATTTCCGTTTCCGCTCGGATCCTTGGCATTCAGGACTAGCCCCGCGGCCACCGGAGTATCCGTCTCCGCAAACACCTGCGTCGCTGCCTGCGCCGGCGGCGTGGCTATCGCCACTACCAGGTCCACATTCTGCGCCTTGAAGTCCTGCGCGATGGAAAGCGCTGTTCCCATGTCGCCCTGCGCGTTGGCAAGCAGGTACGTCACGTCCGTTCCCTCAACGTATCCAGCAGCGCTCAGCGAATCGATGACCCCCTGGCGCACCGCATCCAGCGCCGGGTGCTCAACAATCTGGCAAATCCCGATCTTGATCGGCGCGCCACTGACAATCAGCGCAGACATAGAGAGTAAGACAACTCCCATAATTACCACTAGTAATACTCGTTTCATTTTGTCCTCCTTGATATGGTCTTTCACATTCTCCATTTGTAGCTTCGTGTTTTGTGTTCACCTCCAAGGCAAAAATAAAGACCACAGGCATAGCCTGTAGTCCTCTTTGACACTCCTGCGTTGTTGCCTAATCGTTAGACAAACGCAGAAACGTCAACGTCAAACCAATACCAACGAGAAGAGCACACATCAACCAATAAGATCACTGCGGCCTTCATCGCTTTCATGACATGCCTATCATAAACGCGGATACGGCATCTGTCAAGTGCCAGGACACTGGTATCTGCCGAAGAGAGTGAAAGAGCAAGATGCTGCAGGGTTTGATTGGCGCCTGCGTAGCTACAGAACCTCATTGCCATCGGCTCTCTTATGCTTCACTTTTCGGCGTTCATCAGCCCCTCGTTGACAAGCCAGGATTGACGCGCTATCATTTAGCAAACAGTATAAGAGAGTGCTAACAATGGAGAATGCCCTTCCAGAAAGGCAACGATTGATTCTAAAGGAGATTGTCGATCGCTACATACGACTCCGGGAACCGGTGTCATCGCGGATGATCCTCGATGACTACGGTCTCTCTGTCAGTTCGGCAACCGTGCGCAACGACATGAACGACCTGGAAGCGGCGGGGTACATCGAAAAGCCCTACGCTTCTTCCGGCCGCGTTCCGACCAAGAAAGGGTATCGATTCTTCGTCGATTGGCTCATCGATCTTTCGGATCTGACTAAGAAGGAACGACTGGAGGTCGTGGAGGCGTACGAGGTGCGCTGCCTTGAGGTGGGGGAGACGATGCGGCAGACCGCCTTCCTCCTCGGGAACATCACCGGGTATGTTGGGTTCGTCATTCCGCCGCGCCCGGAGGAGACGCGCCTCGATCGTGTCGTCCTCGTTCGGATGGGACCGCGAACGGTTCTACTAGTGATCGTTTCCGATATCGGCATCGTCGAACATGGCCTGGTTTCACTCGATGATGACATCTCGCAAAGTGAGATCGAGCGAATCATGGAGATCATCAACACGGAACTGCATGGTGCGACTCTTGATGCAGTGCGCGGCCTGACGCTGCAGGATGGATCGGAGGGATGGTACGAGAGGCCCGTGCGTCAGGCTCTTCTCGTCCTTGGACGTTTGCTCGAACGTCGTTCCGGTAAACGCCTCTACTTTGAGGGCTTACTCAACCTCGTATCCGACTTGCAGGGATCGGTCCCCGACCAGGCGATGGATCGCTTTGCCGGGTTGATCCGCGCGGTGCAGGATGAGGACGCGTTTGTCGATGAGATCTATAGAGATCGTGGAGACAAGAGAGACCTCGTCGTCTCCATTGGTGGATTGCACCGCGAAGGGCTGGAGGAGTTCAGCGTGATTACGTCAGGATATCGCCCGCACGGAGGGGTGATGGGCGTAATCGGCCCGATATGGATGAACTACGCTCGGACGATGTCGGCGCTCAGCTACATTGCCAATCGATTGGAGACGATCCTTGTTTCATCCTGTCCACGCGACCTATCGGAGGGAGTAGAACAATGAGCAAGAAACATAGGAAGCTACACGAACAAGACGTTGATACCGAGGAGAAGGAAGTGCAACCCTCAAAAGAGGGCGATGAAAGCGCTTCTCCAAGCGAACAGATCGCGGCGAAGGACGAGGAGATTCGTTCCTGTGTCGATCGCTTGCAGCACCTTCAAGCGGAGTTTGAGAATTACAAGAAGCGCATGCTGCGAGAGATGGGTCAGCTTGAGGAGCGGATTGTCGATCGAGAGATCCTCGATTTCATCCCGCTCTACGATAACCTGCAGCGCGCGTTCGCCAACTACTCCGATGAGACGGATGTGACATCTTTCGTTGCGGGGGTGGAGAAGATCTTTGCTCAGTTCGATCAGATCTTGAAGGGAAAAGGGGTGACCCCGATCCCCTCAGAGGGTGAAATGTTCGATCCCAATAAGCACGAAGCGCTCCTTAGCGTAGAGAGCGAAGAGGAGAAGAATACCGTCCTCGAGGAGTTCGAACGGGGGTATGAAAGGAACGGGCGCGTCCTTCGCCCGTGCAAGGTGAAAGTGAGTAAGGCAGTACAAGATACTGAGGAGAAGGAGGAATCATGAAAGAAAAAATAATCGGAATAGATCTTGGAACGACCAATTCGTGCGTCGCAGTGCTCGAAGGGGGAACACCGGAGGTGATCCCCAACGCTGAGGGGGAGCGGACGACCCCCTCGGTAGTTGCGTTTACCGACTCCGGCGAGCGGCTCGTGGGACGGTTGGCCAAACGCCAAGCGATCACCAACCCCAACCACACCATCGCCTCGATCAAGCGCAAGATGGGGACCGACTATCACGTGAAGATCACCATCGACGGGAAAGAAACAAAATACTCCCCCGAGCAGATCTCGGCGATGATATTGCAGAAGCTGAAGAAGGACGCCGAGGACTACCTGGGGACAAAGGTGAACAAGGCGGTGATCACCGTCCCGGCTTACTTCAATGACGCGCAGCGCCAGGCGAGCAAGGACGCGGGAACGATCGCCGGGTTGGAAGTGATGCGCATCATCAACGAACCGACAGCCGCGTCGCTCGCCTACGGCCTGAATAAGTCGAAGGAGCAGACGATCCTCGTCTATGACCTCGGTGGAGGGACGTTCGATGTCTCCATTCTGGAGATCGGGGACGGCGTCTTCGAGGTGGTCGCCACCGACGGGGACACGCGGCTCGGTGGAGACGACTTCGATCATCTGATCATGGACTGGCTCGCGGGCGAGTTCCGCAAGGACACGGGAATCGATCTATCCAAGGATCCGAGTGCGATGCAGCGGCTGAAGGACGCGTCTGAAGCAGCGAAGATGGAGCTTTCCAGCCGCAAGGAGACGACGATCAACCTGCCGTATATCACCGCCGATACCAGCGGCCCGAAGCACCTGGAGCAGAAGCTGACGCGCGCCAAGTTCGAGCAGATGATCGATGACTTGCTGCAGAAGACGGTCAAGATCGTCGATAATACGCTGCGAGAAGGGAAGAAGACAAAGGAGGACATAGATCAGGTAGTCCTTGTCGGCGGATCGACGCGCATCCCGCGGGTGCAGGAGCTGATCTCCGAGCGCATTCCCGGTAAAATCAACCGCGAGATCAACCCAGACGAGGTCGTCGCTGCCGGTGCGGCGATCCAGGGCGGAGTCCTCGCTGGCGAGGTGGACGACATCGTCCTTCTCGACGTCACCCCGCTCACGCTATTGATCGAGACCCTGGGTGGAATCGCCACCCCGCTGATCGAGCGCAACACGACGATCCCCACGGAGAAGACGAAGACGTTCACCACCGCGGAGAACAACCAGCAGAGCGTGGAGATCCACGTTGTACAGGGAGAGCGGAAGATGGCTTCAGACAACAAGTCGCTCGGCAAGTTCCAGCTTGTGGGGCTTCCCCCTGCGCCGCGTGGTGTTCCGCAGATCGATGTCACTTTCAGCATCGACGCCAACGGAATCTTAAACGTCACCGCCAAGGACAAGGCGACCGAGAAGACGGCATCGATCACGATCACCGAGTCATCGCGCTTAGACGATGCGGAGATCGAGAAGATGCGCCGCGAGGCCGAAGAGCACGCCGAAGAGGACAAGAAGCGTGCCGCAGAGGTCGAGGTGCGCAATCAGGCCGATCAGCTCGCCTACGCGGTGGAGAAGAGCCTCGCGGACCTTGGCGAGAAGGTCCCACAGGAGAAGCGGGGGCAGATCGAGGATCAAATCCGCCGACTGCGGGAGAAGCTGTCGCAGAACGCGTCGATCGATGAGATCAAAGCGGTGATGGATGAGCTGTCCAAGAGCTCACAGGAACTGGCCGAGCAGGTGTACAAGCAAAAAAACGCGGGTGGCGATGCAGCTCCTGGTGCCGATAGTGCTCCATCCGGCGATAAACCGGATTCTGATGGCTCCGAGGGGAGCGACGACGGGTACGTCGACGCGGAATACGAGGATAAGTAAAGGGCGTAAAAGGGGATAGCGTGGCCAAACGCGACTATTACGAGATGCTTGGTGTCTCGCGAGATGCGAGCCCCGAGGAAATCAAGCGTGCTTATCGTAGCAAGGCGAAGGAACTGCACCCGGACAAGAACCCGAATGGGCGTGCCCAGGCTGAGGAGAAGTTCAAGCGGGTGGCCGAAGCCTATGAGGTCCTCTCGGATCCGGATAAGCGCGCCCAGTACGATCGCTACGGCCACGCCGGCCCGGCACAGGGGTTCAACTTCGGCCAGACGGACTTCAACCGAGCCAGGCAGGCATACTCCGAGTTTGGCTTCGGGGGGGTGGAGGACATCTTCGATCTCTTCTTTCGCCAGGGGGGCGGAGCTCGTTCCGCGACGCGTAGGCAGCGTGTCGCACAGGGAGAGGACATCGAGTACAAGCTGCGCATTACGCTGGAAGACGCGGCCACCGGGACGAAGATGAAGATCACCGCACCGCGCCTCGTTACATGCGGGGTCTGTCACGGGAGAGGGATGGAGCTGGGGACGTCGAAGCGCACGTGTCCCACCTGTCACGGACGGGGACAGATCGAGTACCGGCAGCAGAGCCTCCTGGGAAGCTTCGTCAACGTCAGAGTATGCCCTGAGTGCAAGGGGACGGGGGAGATCATCGAGCATCCCTGCCAGCACTGTCACGGGACGGGAAGAGTGAAGGAGAAGAGCAAGATCTCAATCACAGTCCCCGCGGGCGTCGATAGCGGTTCCCGGTTGCGGCTGAGGGAGCAGGGGAACGTTGGCCCGAACGGAGGACCAGCGGGAGACCTGTACATCGTGATCGAGGTCATCCCCAATCCTCGCTTTAGAAGAGAGGGGCGTGACATCCACTCAACGATAAACGTGCATTACCACGAGGCCGCTCTGGGGACGAAAGTAAAGGTCGATACGCTGTGGGGGCATGAGACGATCTCCATCCCCGCGGGAACGCAACCGGGGGCAATCATCCGCCTGCGCGGAAAAGGAATGCCCGATCTGCACAGATCGGGACGAGGAGATCACTTTGTCAAAGTGAATGTCATCGTGCCAAAGAGGCTCTCCTCAGCGCAGCGTCGCGCCGTGCAGGAACTGGCTAAGGCCTTCCCTCAAAGCGACAAATCCACTTAAGGGTCTTGGCTCACGATCTCCGTGAGAACGCCCTTGACCTTCTCGATTGCCTGCCGGCGGTGGCTGATTCGGTTCTTCTCCTCCATCGGCATCTCGGCCAGTGTGCGCGAGTATCCATCAGGGATGAATAGCGGATCGTATCCGAACCCACCGAACCCTACCGGGACCTCTGTAATCCGTCCCGTGAGGGCCCCATCTCGCACGTACTCTCGCCCGTCTGCAAGGCGCAGGGCGATGACGATAACGAACCGCGCCCGCCGATCGGTGATCCCTTTCATCCGTTCGAGAAGGAACGTGTTGTTACGGGCGTAATTGACTGGCTCCCCTGAATAGCGCGCCGATCTTACCCCGGGCTGCCCTCCGAGTGCGGCAACCTCCAGTCCGGCATCGTCGGCGAGGACCGAGAGACCAGTCTGTGCCGAGATCGCTCGCGCTTTCAATAGCGCGTTATCGCGAAACGTCTCTCCATCCTCTTCCACCTCGGAGAACGGAACATCGGAAACGGAAAGGAGCTCCAAGCCGTGCACGTCGGCTAGGAGCTCCTTTAATTCTCTAATCTTTCCTGCGTTTCTCGTTCCAAGGAGGAGAATCATTCAGAGACAACAGGGCGCAGGCTCAGCTCCTCAGCGAGGTGACACTTGACGAAGTGCTCATCTCCGAGGTCGCGGTAGATCGGTTCCTCTGTCTTGCAGATGTCCTTTGCGTAGCGGCAACGCGGATGGAAGTAGCAACCGGATGGCGGGTTGACCGGGCTTGGAACGTCACCCTCAAGGAGGATTCGCTCCACGTTGTAGTCAGGATCAGGAACCGGTACCGCCGACATTAGTGCCTCGGTGTAGGGGTGCTTCGGGTTCCCGAATAGCTTTTCTGTCGCCGCAAGCTCGACGATCTTTCCGAGGTACATTACCGCCACGCGGTCGCTGATGTGCTTGACCACGGACAGATCGTGTGCGACAAAAAGGTATGTAAGGCCAAATTCTTCCTGCAAGCCTTCCATCAGGTTTAGCACCTGTGCCTGAATGGACACGTCAAGCGCGGATACAGGTTCGTCAGCGACGATAAGCTGCGGGTCGAGCGCTAACGCACGTGCAACACCGATGCGCTGTCGCTGTCCACCGGAGAACTCATGCGGATAACGCTTCATGTGGTCTGGTTTGAGGCCGACCGCGGCAAGCAGCTCGCGCACGCGTTCCTCGCGCTCCTGTCCTTTGGCGATCTTATGCACAAGGAGGGGCTCTCCCACGATCGAACCAACGGTCATCCGGGGATTAAGGGAGGAATAAGGATCCTGAAAGATGATCTGCATATCGCGGCGCAATGCCTTCATCATCTTGCGCGAGGCTTTGGCGACATCGATCTCTTTGTAGCCACCGTCCGTGCCAAGTTTCTTGCTCTTGAAGATGATTTCTCCGGCTGTCGGCTCGATCAGGCGGAGGATAGAACGGCCGGTCGTCGTCTTTCCACAACCGCTCTCACCGACCAAACCAAGAGTTTCTCCCTCTTTGATGTACATATCGACGCCGTCGACCGCCTTTACCTGCGCCACGACACGCCGCAACAGCCCTTTACGCACCGGAAAGTACTTTTTGAGGCCTTTAACGTCCAGTAGAATGTTGTCAGAAGACAAGCGCAATCACCTCTTTACGTGTATAGCCAGCAGGAGGCCAGGTGGCCAGGGGCCACTTCTTTGAGCGACGGTATCTCTCTCTTGCAGATGTCCATTGCATGCGGACACCGCGGCTCAAACCCACAACCGTCAGGGACATCGAATGGATCAGGCACCACACCCTTGATCGGGATGAGGCGTTCCTTCTTCGTCGTTGTGAGAGACGGGATGGAGTTCATCAATCCTTCTGTATACGGGTGCTTGGCATTGTGGAAAATCTCGCGCACCGATGCTGCCTCGACGATCTTTCCCAAGTACATGATCACAACATCATCGGCCATGTCTGCGATTACGCCGAGATCGTGCGTGATGAACTGGATCGACGCCTTGAAATCACGCCGCAGGTCGTTCATCAAGTCGAGTACCTGCGCCTGAATCGTTACATCGAGCGCTGTCGTCGGTTCATCGGCAATCAACAGAGATGGGTTGCATGATAGAGCCATGGCGATCATCGCTCTCTGCCGCATACCACCGGAGAGCTGATGCGGATACTCGTCGACCCGTTGCTCCGGCGCGGGGATCCCTACAGCATGCAGCATTTCAATCGCCTTCTGCTTTGCCGCGTGCTTATGCAGGTTCTGGTGGAGGATGATCGCTTCCATGATCTGGTTTCCGATGGTGTACACCGGATTCAGGGAGGTCATCGGCTCCTGAAAGATCATCGCAATCTCGTTTCCGCGGATCGAACGGTATTTGCGACCCTTCGTGTTCAGCTTTGTAAGATCAGTCTGTTTACCATCTTGGGAGTAGATGATCTCACCCGCTGCGATCTTCCCTGGTGGGCTCTGGACAAGTCCCATGATAGACAGGGCTGTCACGGATTTTCCGCAGCCACTCTCACCGACCACGCCAAGTGTTTTCTCCGGCTCGATGGTAAAATCAACACCATCCACCGCTCGCACTACACCATCTTCGGTGTAGAAGTACGTCTTGAGTCCTCTTACATCGATTAGCGGCACCGACCTTCCCTCCTTTTATGCAGACGATCTACATGACCGATAGGATAAACCCGAGAAGCATGAATACCCCTGCCAAAATGGAAGTGGCAGTACGCTTCGGGTCCTTTGTTTCGTCGCGTCCAAATACTGTACTGGACATTCCGGAACCAAATGCACCACCAAGCCCAGAATGCTCGCTCATTTGAATCAGGACTAGTCCCATCATGGCAAAACTATCCAGGAAGAACACAATCTCTAGGGTCAGTCTTAACATACGATATCCTTCCCTCTCTTCGTAATTGGTGCGCCAATAAATTTCTCGGCGCACTAGCAAGGCATTATAGCACGAAAGAGTGGGATGCACAAAGAAAGTCCTTTCTTGCACCTCACCTCGGGTTTCCTTATGCTGTATCGTCGGTATCAAGTACTGGGACAGGAGGCAGCGTTGCGCAAGCTGATCGTGGTAACTGGCGGAGTCATCTCCGGATTGGGAAAGGGGGTCGTTGCCGCGTCGATCGCCCTTTTGTTTAAGCTAAGTGGATATCGTGTAAACCTGCAGAAGATTGATCCGTACGTGAACCTGGATGCGGGAACGATGAATCCCTACGAGCACGGCGAAGTCTTCGTAACGCACGATGGTAAGGAGACCGACCTGGACATCGGTCGCTACGAAAGGTTCCTGGATGAGAACCTCTCCGCGGCCAACTACATCACCACGGGCAAGGTCTACTGGAACGTCATCCGCCAGGAGCGCGCGGGGGCCTTTCTCGGTCAAACGGTGCAGGTGATCCCCCACGTGACCAATGAGATCAAGCGACTGATCAACCTCCCCATAGAGGAGGGAGACGCGGAGATCGGCGTGATCGAGGTGGGAGGGACCGTGGGCGATATTGAGAGCTTGCCGTTCCTCGAAGCCCTCCGCCAGTTGAAGGATGACCTGCCGCGGCAAGACACGTTCTTCATCCACCTCACGCTCCTACCACACCTGGCGAGTACTGATGAGATCAAGACGAAGCCGACACAACACAGTGTCAAGGAGCTACGCGCGATCGGCATTCAGCCCGATGCCATCGTGGCTCGTTGCGACCGTGCTATTTCTGATTCGGTGAAGAAGAAGATCGCTCTGTTCTGCGACGTGAAGGAAGAGAACGTCATCGGCGATCCTGACCTGTTCACAATCTACGATGTTCCCCTGCTCTTCGTCGACCAAGGGGTCGACCGCCTGATCGCCAGGGGATTGGGGCTAAACGACCGCGTGGCACATATCGATAGGTGGCGGCAGCTCGTCTCTGTCCTCCATTCCCCGCAAAACAAGGTGCATATTGCCATCGTCGGTAAGTATGTTGAGCTCACGGACTCGTACATCAGCATCAAGGAAGCCCTCGTACACGCGGGGATGCACTTGGGTACGCAGGTGGAGATCTCCTGGATCTCAGCAGAGGAGATAACGAGCAAAGGGGAAGCAGAGCTGTTGCGAGGGATGAACGGCCTGTTGGTCCCGGGAGGATTTGGAGATCGTGGTGTGGAGGGGAAGATCGAAGCGATCAAGTACGCGCGCGAAACGGGAATCCCCTTCTTCGGGATCTGCCTTGGCCTTCAGTGCGCGTCGATCGAGTTTGCGCGTGACGTTCTCGATCTTGCGCGCGCAAACAGCTCCGAGTTCGATCCAGAGACTCCGGACCCGGTGATCGATATCATGACCGATCAGACAACCGTCACCGATAAAGGTGGAACAATGCGCCTGGGCGCGTACGAGGCCGTCTTGAGGGATGGATCGATCAGTAAATCTTGTTACGCCAAGGAACGCATCCATGAACGCCATCGCCACCGGTATGAATTCAATCTCGCTTACAGGGAGCGTTTCGAACACGCGGGGATGCGCGTAGCGGCGACATCACCGGACGGTCGGCTTACGGAGATCGTCGAGCTCGAAGGGCATCCCTGGTTCGTCGGCGTGCAGTTTCACCCGGAGTTTCAATCGCACTTCCTCTCTCCACACCCGTTGTTCACTGGTTTTGTGAAGGCATGTCTGGAAAACGGATCCTCATCATCATCCTCCTCCTCCTGATCGGGGGAGGAATCGTGGTATGGCTGTTGCTGTCACCGCCTGTTCCCAAAAGGGTATCAGCGCTGTCGCAGGCGCGTGGTATTTCCCTCTTCGGCTACGACAAACAGGGCAAGATTTCGTGGGCCGTGCGCGCGAAAACAGGGCAGGTAGAAAAGGGTAAGAAAAGCACGCTATCTGATGTCTCGCTTAGTTTCCTCTCTGATAAGAAAATTGAGGCAGAAGCTAGGTGCGATACCCTCTCCTACTCAGGTGATAAAGCTACCCTTAGTGGAAACGTTACACTCCGCGAAGAGGGGGGGATACGCCTGGTTACCGATGAGGCCGACTGGAACACGACGACACGCGAAATTAGCGCATCAGACGTGACAATCACGGTGCAATCGGGATCGATTACTGCTCCAAATTTTCTTTATCAGACGGATGATCGAAGGGCGATCATGAGCGGCGGGGTGAAGGCCTCGCTTACGGGGGCGTCACCTCTCACCGTCGACGGGGACAAGGCAACAGCGCACGCAGATACTGTCAGCATAAATGGGGATGTGCGCGTACATGTGCGTGACGAGATCTACACCGCAGATCGCCTTGAGTATTCATCAAAGAACGGCGTTACGACCCTCTCTGGTGGGGTGGTCGGCATATTTTCTCACGGGAAGATCACAGCGGGTAAGATCGTCATCGGAGAGCATGAGATATCTGCTAGCGGCGGCGTGCACATCAGCCTCAATAATGGATTCTTCGGAGGTTCTTAATGACACTTGAGGCGCAGGGCCTTGTAAAAGAGTATTCACAGCGTCGCGTCGTCGATGGCATCAGCCTTACCGTTGAGCCCGGAAGGATCATCGGTCTGTTGGGACCAAACGGTGCGGGCAAGACGACTACTTTTCACATGATGATCGGGTTCATCGCCGCCGATGATGGGCGGATATTGCTTCACGGAAAAGACATCTCGCGCTTTCCATTTTACAAGCGTGCTCGCCTCGGAATCGGCTACCTTCCACAGGAGCCGTCCGTCTTCACGCGCGCCAGCGTTGAGGAGAACCTTAACTTGGTACTGGAGCGGGAGGGAAAGACTAAGATGAAGGAACTGCGCGAGGAGATCTTGCGCGAGTTCGGTCTGGAGAAACTGGGCACGCGACGAGCGGGCAGCCTCTCTGCCGGGGAGCGAAGGCGCCTTGAGATCGCGCGCTGCCTGGCTACCGATCCCACGTTCATCCTCCTCGACGAGCCGTTCTCCGGGATCGATCCGATCTCCATTGCCGACCTACAGGAGCACGTGATGGCCTTGCGCGAGCGCGACATCGGACTTGTAATCACAGATCACAACGTGCGCGATACCCTCTCGATAACCGATTACGCCTACTTGATGAATGAAGGCCGCATGATCACCGAGGGCACGCCCGAGGAGATCGTCAACGATCCTCTTGCGCGTCGTTTCTATCTGGGAGAGGGGTTTCGGGCGTAGATCGTTCGTAGAGGTGCCGGAAGATGATAAACAGGAGAAACCCGGTGATGAGTATGGCGCTGATCACGTGCGCCGCCCGGATCGGTCCAAGCCACAGGCTGTCGCCCCGCGTGAAGCTGACGATTGATCGATCGATCGAGTAGAGGATGAAGTACAGCGATGTCAGGAATCCATCCTTGTAACCGCGCTTTCGCAGTCGCCACAAGAAGGCAAAAATAATCAGGTTCAGGATCATCTCATAGATCATCGATGGGTGCGTCGCCTGCCCGGGGTAAGCCATTCCCGCCGGTGAGTTGGGTGGAAAGTGAATCCCCCAGGGAAGTGTGGTGGGAACGCCGTAGGCATCACCGTTCATCAGATTACCGATGCGGCCGATCGCCTGGCCGAGGATCAGGCTGAGGGAGATGGAATCGGTCAGCGCCCAAAAGGCAATCTTCTTCCACCTGGCAAAAACGAATACCGCAAGGATTCCCACGATCACTCCTCCGTGGATCGCCAAGCCGCCCTGCCAAATCTTCACGATGTCCGCCGGGTGGGACCCGTAGTACCCCCACTGAAAGGCGACGTAGTAGATGCGTGCCCCGATGATCGCCGCGGGGATCATCCACAGCAGAAGATCGAGAAGGTCATCGGTGGAGACGAGTTTTCCGGTTAACCCGCAGATCATCTTCTTGCGCTTGACCTCGCGGGAAAGGATGAACAGACCAAGAGTAATTGCGATCACATACATCAGCCCGTAGTAACGAATCGTAATCGGCCCCAGCTGCACAAGAATCGGATGCATGATTTCCCCTCACGTAACGATATGATTATGAGTATATGCCGATTTTACGTGAGAAGAAAGCCCTCCTCGGAATCATCGCCGGTGTTACGATGGCGCTTGTCATGCCCGGGTTTCCACTGGGCATGCTGTCATTTGTCGCGCTCATCCCGCTTCTGTTCGCGCTTGAAAATGGCGGTGGCTTTCTTCCTTCCTACATTGCTGGACTAGTTTTCTTTCTTATCAACTTAAGGTGGACGTTCACCCTTGCACGTTTCGACGTGCTGGCCGTTCCTGGAGTGCTTCTCCTCTTCTTGTACCTGGCGCTCTACTTTGGTTTGTTCGGGATGATGGTTGGTATCATCAGGAAGAGGTGGAGAAGCGATCGGTCACTCCTGATAGTCTTTCCTGTATTGTTCACCCTCTTTGAGATATTGCGAAACAGTGGACCGCTTGCGCTTGGGTTCTCGTCCCTCTATCAATCGCTGTATAGCTATCCTGTGCTCATTCAAATGGCAGCGTATCTTGGGCCGTGGAGCATCACCGAGGCGGTAGCCTTCGTAAACGTCGCATTCTACCTTGCAATTTGCAGAAAGCGGGTCTCGTTCGCCATCCTCGGTGCTGGGGCAATCTCGCTACTCCTCATCTTTTCGCTACTTCCGGTCAGTGATAAGGGCAAGCATGTGAAGGTCGCGATCATCTCCTCGCAAGTAACTCAGAGGGAGAAGCTCGACGAGCGTAACCTGTTTACGCTCCTTGATCGCTACACCGCTCTTGGTCGAAAGGCAGCGGCGTACAACCCCGATCTCATCGTCTTCCCCGAATCGATCCTCCCCGGATACATCCTGCGCGATGATCGCCTCCTGCCGCACTTCACGTCTTTAGCGCAGCAGGCGCGTGCAGAGGTCCTCTTGGGCACTGGCGACTACGTGCACGGGAAGATCTACAACAGCGTCTTCCTAATCTCCCCTCTTGGAAAGGTGCTGGGAAGATACGACATGGTCCATCCCGTTCCGTTCGGCGAGCTGATCCCGGGGCGCAGTCTGCTGGAGAGGATCGGGCTGCAGGCCTTCATCGATTCCTTCCTCCCGCAGGAGGTCACCCCGGGCGATTCGTACACACCCCTTGTCGGGATAGGGACACCGATCTGCTTTGAGTCAACTTTTCCCTCCCCCAGCCGCGCTTTTGCGAGGAATGGCGCGTCGCTGCTGGCGATCGTGACAAACGATGCCTGGTTTGCCGGAAGCTCCGAGCTTCCCGCTCACTTTGCCTGTGCAATCTTCCGCGCAGTGGAGACGCGGCGCTACCTTGTGCAGGCGGCAAACGGTGGGATGTCGGGTGTCATCGACCCGCGGGGACGGGTCATCGCTTCACGAGAGAAGGAGGGGATTGTATCGGCAAGAGTTACACGGCTGACGAGTGAGTCGTTCTACTCTCGCTACGGTGATCTGCCGCTCTACATACTGTTTGTTGTTTCTCTATTGATCGCGGGAGTGATGGAAATGCGAAAAAATAACAAGGGGCGGGGATAAGCCCCGCCCCTGTGAGACTTTGGTTCTACCTTCGTGCTGCTGGCATTCACCACCACTCAGCTTCTCTGGTCACGGTGTTATGATAGTTACTGTCGCAGTATCGCTTGCAGTGACCTCAGCTCCATAAACGTCGGTGGCCGTGGCGGTCACCGTATCGGTCTTTTCTTCACCGACATTGCCGGTGACGATAGCATTGTAGGTACATGTGTAGGAGTCGCCCACATTGATTACTGGAAGCGGCGTCGGTAGCACGCAGCTCGTAGTCTGCACAGTCTCACCAGAAGGGATGTCATCGGCAAGTGCGGTAAGGGTGACAGAAGTGGCACCGATATTCTTCACATTAATGGTGAAGGCAACAGTACCACCCGACTGCACTGAGGTCGGGTACGCGGTCTTGGTGACCTCAATCGCCGTTCCCCAGGATGAGATCTCATGGGTAGTGAAAAGGAAATCGCCGTACGGGTTCACCACAGAAACCGCTTGAGGCATAATAGATTTTCCCGTCACCATAGCACCAACGCTATCTGGGACCCAATCGCTTGGTGCTAAGCCATTACCGAGGAGTGCGTTCATCCCAGTTACTCCATCATCTCCGCCCAAGATGGTCAATGGGATCACCAGGATGAGCACATTTCCCGTTACGCTAACGGAGGAAGTCGTACCGGCGAAGGTTGCGGTGGCTGGCAAGACCGCATTGTAAACGCTGTAGTTACCACTTGAATCCCTCGAGAAGAGATCCACGTAATAATCAACCCCAATCGCTGAGTTTGCTGAAGGAGTATAGGTCCCGAGCCAGTACCAACTTGGAGAAGGCCAACCAGTTACGGTGCTTTCGTCGATGTCGAAACAGACGAATCCCGCCAGTTGCGTTTGGGTTGCAACCACCCCTGACGTAGGAGGAAGTGCCGGCGCTGCTGTGAACTCGATGTTCACGGTCAACGCAGTCGATGTAAGCGAGGTCGTTATACTCTTCACATCATATGCGGTTCCTATCCATGCACTGGCATCCCCAACGGCGTCAATCAAATCGGCTTCAGCAGGGGGCTCGATGGTTACGGTGGCGGAGCTCGTAATGCCCGCATAGCCCACCTGGATTGCAGTTATAGTGGTATTGGTGACAGCGGTTACACTAGCCGGGGCAGTGTAGACTCCGGCAGCAGTAATTGTCCCGGGACCGCTAGACACGCTCCAAGTTACACTGACAGGATTTCCCAGAGAATCCGCCGCGTTGAACGTGGCAGTCTCTCCCCCTTTCATGATGACTGAGGTCGGCGTGATAACCAAGGATGCTACATGCATGCAGCCTCCCAGCGTTAAGCCAATAACCCCCAGGATCAGGCCAACCAAGAGAATTCTCTTGCGCATTCCAACCTCCTTATTCAGTTTCCCTGAGTTCATAGTCAGAGAACGTATAGATTTGTTTCACTTTGCGATGGGCACAATACCCCCGCTTCTCTGTTCTCACCTTGAGAAGCAGTGAGAACCGTTTTCGTATTGCAAGTATTCCCGTTGCAGGCATTTTGGCGTACCTCCTTATCAGTAAGAGCTTCTCTTGTAATAGAGTGCTGTCTTCATCGCCAGTCTACATCCTAGCGAGCATCTTGTGCGATGGACGACGGCCAACGGCAAGGGGCAGGTTCGTCCCAGGATGAGGTGACCGATGTCGAGGACGAAACATTTGCCGGGCAACGGGTGTATAGTAGAGCGGAGGAGGGCGAAGCGTGTATCACGTTCAGGATGAGGTGAGTCTATTGAGAGCATCACTCGCTGGAGAAACCGATGCATGGGGAGAGGTCGTCGTACGCTACAAAGAGGCCGTTTTCGGTCTCTGCCTCGGCTTCCTGCGCAACCGCGCCGATGCCGAGGACCTCACTCACGATGCGTTTATCCGTGCATATACGAACCTGCATCGCTACAAGCTGGAGAAGAAGTTCTCTACTTGGCTGTTCACGGTGGCGTCGAATTTGTGCCGCAATCGGCTGCGTTATCGGCGCTATCACCCGGTGATCGCCCATCCCGACTATGTGAACGGTGGGAACGATCCGGCGCACATTGTGGCGTCCGAAGATCGACGCAGTGCCGTGCGGGAGGCGATCGATCGCCTCCCGATAGGGTATCGCGCTCCACTGGTGTTGCGTTATTACAACGAGCTATCGTACAAAGAGATCGCTGAGGTCCTCTCCCTGCCGGAGGGGACGATAAAGACGAGGATTCATCGCGGAAAGTTGCTTCTTAAAAAAGATATGGAAAAAGACGGGGTGGTCTATTATGAGAGTGGATAATCTTGATCAGGCCCTCTCAGAGACACTGCATCAAGAAGTGCAGGAAGAGGCGTACTGCATCAATCTATTGGAAGAGCGAGTCGTTGCGGAGATCGAGGGACGCGTTCCGCGAAGGAGCATAGGTGACTTCTTCAGGAGGATGCTTGCTCCGTCGCGCGGCGTGCGCATTGGACAGCTGGCGACAGTTGGGCTGACGGCGATCGTCTTCCTGACACTGGGCATGTTCCTTGCCGGGAGGCTCACTCCTTCTCATCGCGCGGTACTGACGCCGGTGGTCGCAAAAGGGGTCAACGGTCAGAACCAAGTGTTGTTTGTCATGCCAGCTCCGGGAGCGCACAGTGTGAGCGTTGTCGGAAACTTCAACGGCTGGGAGGCGACTCCTCTCACTGACAAGAACGGCGATGGAATATGGACGGCAAGCATCCCACTTCCAGATGGCCGCTATGAGTACGCGTTTGTAGTGGACGGAAAGTGGTGGGGGCAGGATCCACTTGCTGATGGATATGTCCACAGCTTCGGAGAGTACAACTCCGTACGCTACGTGGGACAAGTAGGAGGAGGGGCATGAGACGCTTGCTGATCGTTTTCTGCGTTGGTCTGTTGCTTGTCACAAGCTCTGTTCTTGCAAGCGCAAAGACGATAGAAGACGATATTCACCAGGCACTCATCGCTTTAACACCAGCACACGCAGGTGAGATCATGGGCGCGTTCTCGCTGGGAATATCGCAGGGAAGGCTGAAAGCGACCAGGGCTCTTCGCTTGATCAATAGATTGATCAGCTACGAGGGGAAACAGGGGGATAAGGAAGGAATTCTGCTTGTGATCGCGCACGCCCTGCAGGACGATCTGCCGGCGGCGATGCTCGTGGAGAAGGCAGAAGAAGGGATGGCTCGCAAGGTCCCGCTTGCGTTGATTCTAAACGGAGAAAAGGGACAGCCGCCGATACTTGGGCTATCGCAGCGTGAGTACTTGCTTAGCGCAACGCGTGATACTCTTTATTCAAAAGGGATCTTCAGCACCTCCCCTGGAACGAAGGCCGTCTCGCAGTCGCTTCCGCCACCCCGCTTTGATACGTTGGTAAGCGAAATTGCCGACTCCCTGGCAGACTATGTGGAGTCGGGAGGGAGCCCGCTTGAGGGACATCTTCTCTATCAGCAGGTGAGCAACCGCCTTACCGATCTTGCCAGTCTGAAGGTACCGATCATACCACCAGAAGATGCACAGCTTGTCCTGGAACGAGTGACTCCAGCCGATTTAACGACCGTTGTGCTTAAGATTTTCGAATAAAAGGAGGAAGGATGAACAAACGAACAGCAATCGTTCTTGCGCTCATAGCGCTTATGGCATTTGTTGGCGTAACGGCGATGGCTCAAGGTGTGGCCCCGAAGGGGATCATTATCAAGCCACCGGATTCCACCGGCCTGAGCGCACAGATATGGGTGGACAAGGGCGCGTACTCCATTGGAGAGAAGCTCCAGATTCATTTCAAGGTGAATCGGGCTGCGTACGTGTACATCTACGACATCGATGCAGGGGGAAAGGTGAGCTTGCTCTTCCCGAACTACTACTCACAGAACAACCGTGTGAGTGCGGGTGAACATGTACTCCCCGATTCGTCGGCGTATACCCTGACTGTTGTCCAGCCTACCGGGACGGAGCACCTGCAGTTGATCGCAAGCGCGGTTCCAGTAAACCTCACACCTCAGTTTCAGATAACGATTCCGTTCCCATTGATGGGAAGCGATCCTAACGCATTCAAACTTCAATTACAGGGAAAGCTTATGGGCGTCATCCCTGACCCGCAGTGGGGCGAGGATTGGACCAGCTTTGAGGTCGTCTCCGGATATGCACCGGCATACGGAACACTGATCATAAACTCCGTCCCGAGCGGTGCGTGGATCACAATCGACGGCACGTTGGTCGGGTACACTTCGCGCAGCACGTATGTTTCTCAAGGGTATCATCAGATCGCGGTGGGAAAGACCGGTTACGCGGCCTACAACCCCGGAATCTTCGTTATCGGCAACCACACACGCACGTTGAACATTACGCTCACTCCAAACGCGCCGGTCAACCAACCGCCGGTTGCAGCATTCAACTTCACGCCGACCAATCCAGTAGTTGGAGGGTGGGTGCAGTTCAACGCCTCGGCTTCCAACGACACCGATGGTTCGATCTCATCGTATGCTTGGAACTTCGGCGATGGAACGACATCAACTGGAATGACGCGCTACCATCAGTTCGCCGCTCCGGGAACGTACAACGTCGTCCTCACGGTGACCGACAACGACGGCGCTACGGGCACGGTGTCGCACGCCGTTCAGGTTGGGATAACCAATCAGCCTCCGACGGCCGCGTTCAATTACACGCCGTCCTCTCCGGGTGTTTCCGAATGGGTGCGCTTCGATGGAACGGGGTCCGCTGATGCGGACGGGGCCATCTCATCATATTCCTGGAACTTTGGGGATGGAAGTACAACAGGGAGCGGTAGTGTTGTCTACCACAAGTTCACTTCTCCTGGGACGTACAATGTTGTCCTCACGGTGGTCGATAACGACGGAGCGAGCGATACGCAAACGCACACGCTGCAGGTCGGTCCAACAAACCAACCGCCGGTCGCCACGTTCAATTACTCTCCCCTTTCTCCGGGAGTGGGTGAGAAAATCATCCTCGACGCGAGCCCATCCTACGATCCTGATGGTATGATTACCTCATACGCGTGGGATTTGGACAACAACGGAACCACGGATGCGACCAACCGAAAACTCTCCGTCACCTACTACGACATCGGGCCACACCGCGTGCGCCTGACGGTGACCGACAACAAAGGCCTTTCCGCTTCCACAACGCGGATTATCAACGTTGCTACTGGCGGAACTCCGGGACAGCCGGCGATGGGGAACACCCCGGGGATCTTTGTGTGGGGCACAAACACGTGGCACATCACGGTGAATGCGGGTGCCGGATGGACGAGTCCCCACAACTACCGGTTGGAGCTGCGGACTGATGGCTCCTTCC
>CAJVYM010000038.1 GCA_913009415.1 uncultured bacterium | reverse complement strand
CTCTTCCTCTCTGGGTAATACAACCACGCAAACCGTATTGTAAAGCGAATTAGCGATGCCACTCAATACCCTGGACAAAGAACCACCAACCACTGCGATGCCCCCTCCACGGTAAAGTCGGGCTAGAGCCGCATTGCGGCGGATGAACTCAAGTAGACCGCAAACCAGGCGTCCGCTGTCCTCATCAGCGGGGCGACGGAGCAGCACGTTCAGGATAAGGGAATCTACACGCCCAGGTGGAAAGAAATAGGCAGGTTTCTTTCCTTGGGCGTTTAGTCGCTCGGCGTGGACCTCTTTTTTGCCAGTGGGAGGATAGCCCGTCCGGGTTGTATCCTCAATCACAAGGTGGAACGTCTTCGCCCAGCCCGTAGCCCCAAATAACTGACATGCGGGACAAAGGCCACTATCAGCCAGGGCCACTCGTTCGCAAGAGAGACACAGACCGGTGTCCGCATGTCTGCATCCACGCTGTTGTAGCTTAGCGAATTCTTTGAGATTCAGCTTGCAAGGATCCTTAGCGGGGCTACAGGCCCACCCGCCCATCCCGCGAATCAACGCCTCGTACCACCAGCGCAAGCTCCCCACGATGCCCGTTCCCTCAACGTGGTGCGCCTTCTTGGTGGCGTCCCCTGTCCAAAGCGGCGTAATTAGGTTTAGCTGCGCTTCTGCCATCACTCTCTACCCCCGGGCAGCTTGAGAGTTATCACCCAGAACTTGCGGTCTCGTAGTCCCCCAGACGGTAGCTTCCAGCTTTCTAACCTTTGCAACGTCTCCTCCCACCACGCCGCCCATCATCGCCCGAAACCAGCACCATAGTGCTCCGCGCACGGAAGGAGGGCGAAGACCTTCTTTTTCGAGATTGTAGCTATTGTTGTCGGCACCAGAGATGATGAGAGGCGTAATGCTCTCGGCTGAGAAACGAAAAGTTCTGCCTTCCTCTCCCACTAGATACCGCCTTGGCTATTCTCCGGATGCAATGCCGGGGATTCCCCGTTTAGCCTGTCGGCCACACATTCATATGGCCTCAGTAAATCATCTATCGGATAATACCGCTAAGCTACCTGCGCTGTCAATAGTGGTGCCCACGGAATCGAGAACGTAAGAGATTTCAAATCCTGTTCATCGCAGATATCGTTATCACATCCGCGCGTTTTCAGAACTCAACCGACTACTTCCTCCCGCAACGTTTGGAGTGTCTCCATGGCGCAAAATGATCGGCCAGCACTGATAACCATCCATAATCAGGCAGACGATGATATCCTGCGCAAGATTACACACTTGTCCTCTATGGATACCACGTAGCATCTGCCATTCTCTAGCCACATAAGAAGGTTACCGGCCAACCCGTGGGGCAAGTGCTTATGCAAAGTAATCTGCCCCACCGGGTTTCCTGGGTGGGGCAGATTCGCCAACGTTGCTTCTGTTCCTTGGATCTCTACGGATCCGCCTTAACGACTGGAGGTGTGTTCACGTTGTCAACGTGAATCACGTATGAATCGCTAGCGCTCGCTCCGCACACGTCGGTCACCGTCAGGCTGACAGTGACATCCTCTCCTCCACACGCATTCACTTGCGGGGCAATGAAGCAGGGTGTGGCAGAGCACGCGTTGTCGAAGCTCCCGGCAGACGCTGTCCAGGTGTAGGTCAACGGTCCGCACTCGGGATCGGATGCCACAGCGTGAAGGATGGATGTCGTTCCTTCTTTCATCGCAAATCCCGGCCCGAGTTTGACGATTGGGGGCTTATTCAAGTTGCGCACATGGATCGTCACGGTGTCCTCCGTGCTCGCACCGCAGGAATCGATGACACTAAGCATGAGGACGATGTTCTCACCTTCACAGACGCTGGTGAGCGGAGCTGTGAACACCGCGTTTAGGAGTGTCGGATCGTTCAGTTCGCCTTTTCCACAGGGGATGCTCCAGTGGTACTTGAGAGCGTCGCCGTCAGGATCGGATGCGGTAGCGCAGAGCTGAACCGTCGCACCTTCATCGACAACCATGTCCTTACCGGCATTGATGATGGGCGGATGGTTGACGTTGTTGATGTGCAACACGAAGGAGTCCGTCCCCTTTGCACCGCAGTTGTCTGTGGCGACCAGGGTTACACAGACATCGGCACCGCTACATGAATTGACCATCGGCGCTGTATACATCGGGTCGAGTTTGGTCGGATCGTCGAAGGATCCAACTGGAGCACTCCACAACACGCTAACCACACCGCAGTCGCTGTCGGTGGCTGTGCCGTGCAGTTTGATGGACGTGCCTTCATCAACCGACTTCATTGCTGGTGCGCATCCCACGGGAGCGGATGAAGTCGGCATCTGCGGTTTCTGGCATGTTGTACACGGGACGGGAGGTAGACACGTTGGGCACTTGCCCTGTATTACCTTTCCCTGCCAAAGTGTGGCATCCATCCCATCGGTGTACAGCAGGTTGACCCCCGTTCCGCCGAGGAGCTTGTCGCATCCGGGGCCGCCGGAGAGGATGTCGTTTCCAGCCTCTCCCTCGATAGAATCGTTCCCCGCATTGCCACACAGGAGATCGTCTCCGTTGCCACCGAAGATGACATCGTTTCCGGGTCCACCGCTGATAATGTCACACCCGTCCATCCCTTCGATGATGTCGTTGCCGGGTCCGCCGATCAGGATGTCGTTGCCGCCAAGTCCAATGATGAAGTCATCGCCGCCGAGTCCGAAGATCAGGTCGTTTCCTGGTGTTCCATACAGAGTATCATTTCCCTCGGTCCCGTATATGACGTTTGTTATTCCCATTCCCGCATACTGCGGTGGGATCTTGTTCTTGGCTGGTTTCTGCTCAGCCGTGGTCGCTGCCGTGAGCGCGGAGAGTAAATCCTTCGCCTGGCTGACGTGATAGTACTTCCCGCCAGTAGCTTCGGCCATTCCGGTCAGGGACTTTCGTACCGCCGGGTCCACATCAAGGCCGATTATATCCAGCACTACCGGTGGGGTCAGCGTCGCGAGCATCTGCGCAACAGTGAGAGGATCGCCTCCGCAAGTCTCTTCCCCGTCGCTCACCAAGATGATGGTGTGTTTGCCTGGAGCGGACGCTAGCGCAGTAGAAGCCTGCACCAAGACATCGGCCAGCGGTGTCAATCCCTTCGCTTGCACTGCGTTGATCGCTGCGGTCATGTCGGCACGAATCGCATCATCAAACGGTCGAATCGGGAAGAGAGGCTCGATATCCTTGCAGCTTGCTTCCCTATCTCCCTTCCCGACCCGATGTCCAAACAGGTAAAGCCCAACATTCGTTCCGTTGGGAAGTGTTTGCCAAAGATCGATAAGGGCCGCTTTGGCGCTGTCGAGTCGAGACCCGGCGCCGAGCGGCTTATTCATGCTGTTCGACGCATCGAGAATGAATACGATGCTGTTACTAGCCCCGAGCGCGATCCCTGAAAACAACAGAGATCCGAGCAACAGGGTCATTAGAAGCCACGTTTTTCCACGCATTATTACCTCCTTAATATTTCCTCATATGCGGCTTCTATCATAACAGAATAGGGGGTGCGATTTCCGTGACTAAGATCACAATTGGCTGTTGTTTTGGTGATGGCTGTCCTGATACGGTGCGATTAGCTCTCTGGGTCTAGGCATCCCAGAAGCTCGCGTCTCTTCTGGGTTGGAATCAGGGCACGCACCGCACCGCCCTTTGCAACAGCACAGCCAAGGATGTCGCCACGGTAGGAAACAGCGGCGTAGCCGTCATCGATCTCATATTGGATGGGTCGTCCGAGGAGGAGTTGTTTGAGAAGTTGTACGTCATCTACCTCCACACGAGAAGTGCCTATATGCTCCGCTAGCAGGCAGAGGAAGACTGTCGTTGGCTTGAAGCCATGCGGCATACGACGCAGGATGCGCACCCCCGCAGGACGATTCGATGCTATCCCGGTTGGAGTCAGGGCACTCGTCGCCCAGATCTCTTTTCCTCCTCGTTCGACAAAGGTGAGCTGGTCCAGAACCTCGCGCGCAACGCCAAAGCGGGAAGAGAAGAAGGAGGCGACCTCATCGTGCAGGTTTTCGTAATCTGGCAATGAATCCTCCTCCGCTGTCGATTTGATGGGGGTATATCCGTGCACATCGCGCTACTTCGGGCGCGTATTCTTCATCGTTCCATGCGATGATTCCCCTCTCCGCGGGGAAGGGCAGTGTTATCTGATCGAGCAGCGCATCCCTCTTAGAGAGGAGATGGCTGACCGTGCCTTCATTCTCCTCCGGGGCAAAGGTGCACGTCGAGTAGACGAGCGTTCCGCCGGGTTTGAGAAGATCGTAGGCGCGCAGGATCAGTCGCTGCTGCAGGCGTGAGAGACGCGCGATTGCTGATCTTGTAGCCCCATCACGCAGCGTTGATTCCTTACGCAGCGTCCCCTCAGCCGAGCAGGGGGCATCGAGGAGAACGCGGTCAAAGCGAGCGTGCATCGGGAAGGACTCTCCGCGATAGGAGGTCACGGTGGTGTTCAACACCCCCAGACGGTTGATGTTTGCCATCAACGATGGCTGTCTCTTCCCGACCGGTTCATTGGCGATAAGTGCCCCGCGATTGCGCATGCAGGACGCGATGTGCGTGCACTTGCCTCCCGGAGCGGCCGCCATGTCGAGGATTGTCTCGCCGGGCTGCGGACTTAAAACTCGTACCGGAAGCGTCTGCACGGCCTCCTGGATGTAAAACATCCCCAACCAGTGTTCGATCGTCTTGCTGACTCTTGGCGTCTCGACGCGGAACAAGTCTTCGGACCATGCGATGGGGATGAGGGAGAATCCCTTGCGCGTCAAGCGATCACGGACATCGCGTGGGGATGCGCGCAGCGTGTTGACTCTGATCGTGACAGGAAGCGGGCGCGTACAAGCATCGACAAACTCCCGCCAGCGTGGAATGATCGTGCGGTAACGGGCGAGGCCCCTCTCCCCTATCATCGGTTGCTGGCTGCAATCCTGAGCATTTCCTGTTTCATCCTACCTTCCAACTTCCAATCGCTCCCCCAACCAGTGTTGCAACCCAGCGCGATCGATCGCGCGCACCACCGCCCCGATGTCGTAGGAGACGCGCTCAAAACTCACACTCCCGCGGCCATCATGAAGATCGATCACGGCGTAAGCGGCGCGTGGGTCGCCGTCCCGTGGCTGTCCCACACTTCCCGAATTGATCAGGTACTTGGTGTCAGGAAGGATCGATAGTTTCATGTGTGGATCGATCGCTTTCACGTTGCCGGAAACGCTCATGTATCCGCCTTGGATGTGCGAGTGCCCGAAGAAACCGATTTGTCGCGTGAGCAACGGAAAACTCTCGCCTGCAACGAACGGATCGCGCACGTATTCCCACAGCGGGCCGCGCAGGCTGCCGTGGACGACCACGAAATCATCTTCCGTGTGCACCTGCTCCAGCGCGGCAAGATACGCCGTCTCAACGGGCGAAAGGACCGCGCGCGTCCAATCGACCGTCACCCGCGCCTCTTCGGTAAATCCGTCGATCGGGAATGCGCCAACCGCAGCGGCATCGTGGTTTCCCTGCACGCAGAGGACATTCATCTCCCGCAAGCAAGAGATCACCTCGATCGGCCACGGTGCGTAGTCCACAAGATCACCGCAACAGACGATGCGCTCGACGCCCCGCTTGGAGAGCGCAGATAGGACCGCTTCCAATGCCGGGAGGTTTGCGTGTACGTCGGAGATTAGGCCGATGCGTGTCATCGCGAAATGCGGCCTGTAACAGAGGAGATGGCCTGTTCCGACAGGGCGGAGCATTTCTTATCGAGAGCTTCTGCAATCATATTTATTCTCTCGATCTCCGCCTCATCGCGCATGTAGGCGAGGTTGATGCGAATGTTCAGCAGGGCGGATCTCACCGTCGCTTGCGCGAGGTGGACGGCTACACCAACATCGCTCACGCTCTGTTTCGACCCGAGCGGCGTAAGCGCGCACAGGTGTTCGAGGAGATCTATCCCCTTCTCGGCCACGCGCTGTGGTACGGCAGTCGCCCCAAGGAACGCTGAAGCAATCATCGCCGGCCGTCTTCCATCATTACGGTCGAGGCGATAGGCATTCATCACTTCAGAGAACGCCGCCTCATCCGCATCCGCAAGTTCGAGGAACGCCCCTTCCAACGAAGAGAAATGGACAAGGAGTTGCTCCAGCTCATCACGCGGGGTTTTCTTCAACGTGAGGCGACAGACCATGCACCCGAGGTCGGAGGCGATCGCACCCGTCAACGCCGCAACGCTCCCTCCGCCCGGTGTGGCGCTTGCGGAGGCTAATTCGCCCAGAAACCCCTCGATCGTGCGCGAACCCATCTTGGGCATTCATCCCTCCAGCTTGGAAACTGCCACATTCTTCCGGTCATGCAAAAGCCGTTCTATGTCATCATAGAATGTTCTGCAAAGGAAAAGAAAAGAGGGACAAGCGTATCTCGTTGTCCCCTGGCGCAGCAGCTACTAATCCTTCTTCTCCTCCATGATTTTGGTCATGTAGGCGATCGCCTCACTGACGGTAGCGATCTTCTCTGCGTCTTCGTCCGAGATCTCCACGCCAAACTCGTCCTCGAACTCCATGATCAGTTCCACCGTGTCCAGAGAATCGGCTCCTAAATCCTCGACGAAAGATGCCGCGTCGGTCACTTCATCCAGATCGACCATCAATTGATCAGCGATGATCGCTCGCACCTTGCTTGCTATGTCATCCATCGCGTATAAACCTCCTTCTGTTCTGTACTTTACTAGGGAAAGAGTCCCCCATTAACACCAATAACTTGCCCAGTTATATAGGAAGCTTGGGAAGAAAGCAAGAAAGCGACAACCTGTGCCACCTCGCGCGTCGTTCCCTCGCGTTGTAGAGGTGTGCGTGCCAAGTATTCCTGCCGCACATCATCACCCAAGGAGTCAGTCATCTCAGTCTTGATGAATCCGGGTGAGACAACGTTCACCCTGATCCCTCGCGACCCAACCTCCTTCGCCACGCTACGCGATAGGCCGATCAACCCTGCCTTGCTCGCTGCGTAGTTCGCCTGCCCTGCGTTTCCCGTTTCGCCAACCACGGACCCAATGCTGACGATAGCACCGCTCTTGGCGCGCATCATAGGACGGAGGCAGGCGCGGATGCAATTGTACGCACCGCCCAGGTTTACGCCAATGACGTCTCGCCAGCTTTCGATCTTCATGCGCATCGTCAGTTGATCGCGAGTGATGCCAGCGTTGTTAACCAGGAAATCGATGCGCCCGAACTCCTCGTATACTTCCTTGACGGCGGCGTTCACCTGCTCGGAGTCAGAGACATCTACCGCGTAGAAACGGGAGCGCTCCATCTCTTGCTGCAGCGTCTCTCCTGCTGCGCGGTTGCGAGCAAAGACGGCAACCCTACACCCCTCGCTGTGCAGAAGGTCGACAATCGCCCTTCCGATCCCGCGGGTGCCTCCGGTTACTATCCCCACGCGCCCGTCAAATCGCCCCATCGATAGCCTCCTCAAACGTAACAAACTCAATTCTGTCCGTGATCCGTTTCCCGAGATTGGTCAACACCTTTCCCGGCCCGACCTCGATTGCCACCTCTATCTTCAGAAGCACGAGCGACTCGATCACACTCACCCACTGTACACATGCTGTGATCTGTGTCAAGAGCAACGCCTTGATCTCATGCGTGCCTTCCTCCATCCGTCCGCTTACGCTTGAGACGAACAGGGTTTTCGGAGTGCGAAACTCTGTGTCTTCGATGAATATAGCGAGCTCGGCCTGCGCCGGGGCAAGGAGAGGTGAGTGAAACGGCCCGGAGACATCCAGCCTGATCGCTCGTCCGCCAGCATCTTGGCACGCATTCATCGCTTTCTGCAAGCTTTCTTCGTCGCCTGAGATGACTACCTGCGTTGGGCCGTTGATGTTAGCTGCGTTCACTCCTTCGCCGATTCCATGGCATATTTCCGCGACCTTTTCTTGAGGAAGCTTTAGGATCGCGGCCATCCCTCCTCCACTCACGTGCCCCATGAGGCGACCACGGGTTATCACGACCCGCAGCGCATCTTCCGCTGAGATCACTGCGGATGAGACAAGGGCGGCGTACTCTCCCAGGCTGTGTCCGGCTACAGCCTGGGGGACGATTCCACGCGAACGCAACGCTTCGTCCTTGCTGAGGCTGTCGATGAAAATTGCGGGCTGGGCGTACTCCGTTTTCACCAGCCGGTCGTGATCACCAGCCCGCAGCATACTGCTAATCGGTATTCCCGCCCGCTCAGTCAGCTCAAGGAGTCGCCCGCTGCGGTCTCCACCCGGAGGGGGGCTGCTAGGAACAGTCCCCTGCCCGGGAAAGAGAAATGCAATCTTGCGCTTCATGATCACATGCGGACTACGACCGCTCCGTACGTGACACCTGCGCCGAAGGCAGTCATGACGACGACATCGCCGCTCTTGATCCTGCCATCCTTGCGCGCCTCATCGAGGGCGATGGGAATCGATGCAGTGGAGGTGTTTGCCACGCGGTCGAGATTGGTGATGATCCTTTCGTTGTCTACTCCCAGGCGTACAGCCAGAGAGTCGATGATCCTCATATTTCCTTGATGCGGGATCAGCCAGTCGACATCCCCGAGATCGAGCGATGCCGCGGCAAGGGCCGCGCGGGTAGCCCGCTCCATCATCGGCACGGCGCTTCGGTAGACACCAGCGCCTTCCATCTTCAGGAAGTGCCCGCCTTCTTCGACTGTTGAGCTATTGGCCGGGGTGCGCGTTCCGCCCGCGGGCATGTGTAGAAGAAGCGCCTTCTCGTTGTCGCCGAAGATCGCGCTTCCTAGGACGCCTTCGCTTGCCTCTCCCGCTTCCAGGAGGGCAGCACCGGCACCGTCACCGAACAGGACACAGGTTTTACGGTCGCTCCAATCCGTCACGCGCGAGAGCGCCTCGCTTCCGACAAGGAGAATACGTTGATACAAACCCGCCCGAATGAGGCCGTCGGCGACCGCCATTCCGTAGACAAATCCTGAACACCCGGCCTTCAGATCGAAGAACGGGGTCTGATCGAGCCCCAGGCCGGAAGCGATGAATGGAGACGATCCCGGACAGATCATGTCTGGAAAGTTTGTGGCAACGATGAACAGGCCAATCGTTTCCGGGGATACTCGCGCGTCTTCACAAGCGCGCTTCGCCGCAATGATCCCCATCTTTGCGGGGTCCTCGCTCGGTTCCAGAAGGTAGCGAGTGCTAATTCCCGTGCGGCGGACGATCCATTCATCAGAGGTATCGACCATCTGCTCCAGGTCATGATTTGTCACACACTTCTCCGGCAAGTAGCTGCCGCTCCCGATGATCTTAGCGCCCATTTTCATCCCACCCGGACATTCCTTTGGCCATCGTCTCGTTCAGCTTGCACTCAACTGCACGATAGGCAACATCAATCGCCGATTCAATCGCCACGGCATCCGAGCGGCCGTGGGCGATGACAATGCTTCCATTCACGCCGAGCAGCGGCGCGCCTCCCGAACGGTTGTAGGCTAGCTTCTTGCGGATGGATGAGAAGACCGGCCGCAGCATCAATCCCCCGAATTTGCCCCTCAAACTCTTCGTTACGCCGTTCTTTATCATAGTTGACATCGCTGAAATTCCCCCTTCAAGTGTCTTAAGAAACACGTTTCCGATAAAGCCATCACATACGACAACGTCGACCGGCCTCTCCGTTAAGAGGTGGTGCCCCTCAACATTGCCCACGAACGGGAGCGGTCCATCGGCAAGAAGCTCGTACACACGATGGACGACCTTGTTCCCTTTCGCTCGTTCTGTCCCGATGTTCAACAGGCCGATCGTCGGTTTGGCGATCCTCAGCACGTCGCGCACGTAGGTCGCTCCCATCAGGGCAAAGTGGAGGAGGTGCTCTGGCGAGCAGTCGACGTTCGCTCCCACATCAATGACCACGATCTCGCGATCGGAGACCGTGGGGATAATCACAGCTATTCCCGGACGAGGAATTCCCGCGATGCGCCCAACGATGAACACCGCACCAGCGACCACTGCCCCCGTGTTTCCCGGTGAGACGTAGGCGTCCACCGCATGCTCCTTCAGCGCGACCAAGCCGTTCACTAAAGAAGAGTCTTTCTTCACCCGCACTGCCTGCACTGGCGGTTCTGTCATCGCGATTATCTGAGATGATGGGAGGATGGAAAACCTGTTGCCTTCATGTTCGTGCAGTGCAGAGAGTGCGGAGCTAATTACGCCCTGTTCACCGGAAAAAAGGATGTCGATGTTGAGCTTATGCCCAGCCGCGACTCCCCCCTTCACAAGCTCGCGAGGTGGGAGGTCTCCCCCCATGACATCCACCAGGATCCGCATAATTTGGGCATCTCCGACATGGTTAAACGTAGTTTTGGATGGTGCCGAGGGCGGGACTTGAACCCGCACGGACGTTATGTGTCCACATGGCCCTCAACCATGCGCGTCTGCCAATTCCGCCACCTCGGCAACAATGGTCATCTTAGCCGGCAAAGAGGAGCCTGTCAACACCGCATTTCCACGCAGGCGCCGATCATCCTGAGTGTCATGTATCGTAGCGAAGCGCAACCCCGCTTATTACTTGCCATTGCCTCCTTCTCACAAGCATCGAGCAAGAACTTTTCACGCTAACGAAGGGCACAAACACGACTTCGCTCATTGCGTGCAAATGCTCGATTTGCATCGTGCCTCATGCCGCAACACTTGTCATTCACCACAAATCGTCCTATGATGGAATTGCAATTATGCTGCAAGCGATCGGAGGTGGTTTGATGCGCAGCAAGTCTCGAGAAGTGATAATAGGCGCAATGGTGCTTCTATTGGTATCTATCGCAGCCGGCGTGGCAGTTGCTCAATCGACTACGTATGCGGGCGTGACGTTTCCACTGGGTGATCTTTCCTTTGCCGACCGGGTCATTTCCTACGTTGCAGCAAGCTGTGTCGATAGGCCGTACGCCGATGCCAGTGCTGCGCTTGGCCCCCCGGATTGCCGTGGCAACTCGTGCAATGGGTGCGCTGGATGCGATCCGTGCGCCGTAGCCCTCGGGTTCCGCTTGAGCGAGATCGACAATCGCGGGTACCTCGTCCTCGAGTTCACCGACAACGTTCTGCGCAACGTGGCTGGCGATGACCTGTTCGTCTATATCACCAACAATAAGGCATGCCGGGTGGAGATCAGCACCGATGGGAGCAACTATATCCTTGTGGGTGAGGTTACAGGATATCCAGCGAAGATCGACATCGCTCCATTCGTTTCCCCCGATCAAAAGTTCCGCTTTGTGCGCCTCTCCGATGTTCCAGCAGACGAGGGGAAGTCACGTTGTCCGGGACCGAGCATAGATGCGGTTGGAGCAATGGGCGATCCCGTTGCCACGCAGGAGCGTGGCACTGCCTTCGGTTCGCTCGAACTCCTGCCTGCTGGATCTCTCGCCCTGTCCGTTGGATCAGCACCTCAGAATCTGCTGATCATCCTCGACACGTCGTCGAGCATGAGCGAGCCGTTTGAGGGTTCAACGAAGATCGCCGTTGCAAAGCAGGTCCTCTCGGATCTGATAGGCGACCTCCCCGATGGAATGGATGTCGGGCTGCGTATCTTCGGCGGCTGCGAGAACAGCCAGCTCCTCCTTCCAATAGCAACTCTCGATCGCACAGCGTTACACGCAAGGATTACAGCGATCAAAACGGGAGGGCCAACGCCGATCGCCTACACGCTGGAACAGGCAAAGAACGATTTTGCCAACATTCCCGATAAGAAACTGATCCTCCTTGTCAGCGATGGACAGGAGACCTGTCACGGGAAACCTGTCCAGGCGGCAAAGGACCTGCTCGCTGCCGGGTATGACTTACGGATCGATGTGGTCGGTTTCGACGTTGCCGGGCAGGATGGCACAGCGGACAAACTCCGCCAAATAGCCGATGCGACACACGGCACGTACTACGCCGCTCAGAGCAGCCAACAGCTACGGACCGCACTGCAAAGCATAATTACAGTTCGTTACCAGGTCTTCGATAGTACTGGAAAAAAAGTCTTCGACGGAGTCCTCGGCGAGACAGGGCCACAGCTTCCGCCGGGGTCGTATCGCGTCGTTCTCCTGAGCAACCCTCCTCTCGTGCTGGAGAACGTTGTGGTGCAATCGGGAGAGACAACGAAGATCCAGGTGACACGCACCGAGAACGGGTATAAAGCTGACCACAAGTAACGCAAACTAGTTGGCCGTGTATTCGCGCTCTTGGTCGCTTAGATCGGAGATGATTGAGGACAGGTCTGTTTCAATACTGTGCAGGCGACCCTCGATCTCTCCTTGATCGACGGATGCCAATCTGAGAATGGGATCGGTATCGATCTCCTTTAGGTACCCGTCGATCTCCGCCAGGACTGATGAGAGTTTCTCTACTCCACCAGCAGGTTGTGCTTTGTCGAAAAGCTCAATGCACTGGCGCAGGTTTTCGATCGAGCTTCCTATCAGATTAAGTAAGTCGTTCATGGCGGCATCCATTCTCTATTTGATTATGCCTACAACCGGGTCCTTTTAGTTCTACACGCGATTGCATGCATAGTTTCGCGTGTAGTTTACCCATCGTCATCACCGAGCACCTTTCCCTTGACCTCGCGCAGGGCCTGTTCCTTCATCCGCGAGACCTGCCGCTGTGACATGTCGAGCTCCTTGCCGATCTGAGCCTGCGTTTTCCCCTGATAAAATAGCCCTCTGATCACCTGCTGTTGCATCTGGGCCAGTTTATCGATGGTGATGGCGATTCGCATGTGAATGTCGGACGGTGGCCTCGCGGCTCCCTTGTACATACTCGTGATGCTGGGGGCGGGAGGGTGTGGGTCCTGGCTGCGGCGCTCCTCATCAATGGAGACGTACGACATTGCCTTGCGTCCGCGCAGTAGCTCGACCACCTGTTCCTCCGTCAGATCCATTCGGCTAGCGATCTCCCCGATTCGCGGCGGCTTCCCGTTCTCCTGGAAGAACGCTTCCTCGACCTCCTTCAGCTTCTGCCCCATCGCCTGCACCCACTGCGGGATGCGAATGGTCGAGTGCTTGTCGCGTATGTAATGGCGTATCTCTCCCTTTATCAGGTAGCTTGCGTAGGTGGAGAAGCGAATGTTGCGCGCCAGATCGAAGTTTGTAACCGCATTCAGCAAACCAATGTATCCCGCCTGCACGAGGTCTTCGAGCAGCTCTCCAGAATTGAGGAAAGACGCTGCGATTGATCTCACGAGGCCCACATTGCGCTCGATTATCTCTTCGCGCACATGCGACACGTAGGCCGAATCGCCGTTCTTCTCAGACACATGGCGCAACAGCTCAATCAGCCGTTCGTTCGAAAGATTGGCAAACCGCTCCCTCTCTGTTTCCGGCACGCCCTCTGGTACCTCCCGATATCAGTATAGCACATCTTATGACTTGAGCGATGGCTACACTCTACAGCCCCTGGAGGAGCAGAAGTGCAATGAACAATCCCACGAACGCCCCTACGATGAGGATATCGTGCAAAACCACCATCCCGCCTTCGACGTAGTCGAGCGGCGAAGGACACCCAAGTTGGACGCAGTCACCGACGGCTGTACGCAGGCTAAACTCCTGCGCCCTGCCAGCACCCACAATCGCCTGGTCGCCGACGAAAATCACTGGAACCTGCGTCGCCACAATCCCGTAGTGCGCGGAGAGCTTCCACAGCAATGCACTGCTCCCCGGGGCGTTGATTTCGTAGCGGGCAACAGACACGTCCTTATGCCCAACCAACAGTTCATCGAGGAGCCCCTCCATGCGCTCACAGTGTGAGCATCCCTTCTCGTAGAAGACAACGATTGTCGGTGCAGAGGCCTTCGACGTCACCGCGGGTGGCGCGACCGTCTGTGATGGAGTCTGTACCTGCGCCTGCGTATTGGGTGTCTGTGACGGTGTTTGCACCTGCGCATAGGAAGCCACACTGATCAAAAGCAGCCCGATCAGCAGAATGAGCCATGTTCTTTTCGCTGTCATTGATCCCTCCTACATGTATCCCAGTTGCACTGCGATGATCATCCCAGCGCCGAGCAGGAACATAATGATACCCGATATCAAGTGCAATTTTCCCAGCCGCTGCGATCTCCAACGCTCAGCGCGCGCGGTAGTCGTGTACCCAAAATAGACCGCAAGGGTGATGATGATCAGTGGAAGGATGAAGATCAAATTATAGAACAAAAGGAGCCATATCCCGTGCGCCTTGGTCGTCGTCTTTGAAAGGAGCGCGAGGATAGCGATGTACGGCCCGGAGGAACAGGGTAAGAGAAAGAGGGAATCGAGTACCCCAACGGCGAATGCTCCGGGTACGGTGACAACTGATGAGGTAACCTTCTTTACGAGCGGTCGCCAACGCTTGGGAACCTCGATCGTGAACCACTTACCGTAGGCGAAGTAATCCTTCATGTTCCACAAACCCAGCAGAATAGCCAGGCCGGAGACGGCCAGGATGAATGGCCTTTGCACTCCGGCTGCCTGAATTGCGGAGAAAATTCCAAGCCCCATCAAGAAGTAAGAGATATAGATCGCAAGGATGAACGCAAACCCGGCCGGCAGCATCTTCCCCTTCTTCCCCGCCACGAGGAGCGTCCCCAGGAGAAGGACGAGAACGGCAAACGTGCACGGATTGACCGAATCCGCGGCAGCAGCCAAGATGACAGCAGGTAGTGTTAACTTATTAGTCAAGCTACTTTCGGTTGCCTCCTCCACCCTTGTCAAGGGAGAGGGAGCATTTGCTTTGATCGCCTGCGCGATCACCTGCTCAAGCATCATCTCGCCCGCACGTCCGCCGATCGTTGTCGGCGACACACTCGGAGCAGGGAGATTGTAGAAGGTGTCCGCGACCATGGCTACATCACCGATAAAAATGATGGGGACAGAGCCGAGCTTCGCGTCGTAGGCTTTGAGTAGGCGATTGAGCAGACCGGGCGCACCCGGATCGTGAATCTCGTAGCGCTTGATCTCAAGCTGCGGGTAGTCCGGCTCGATCCGGTTCAGGAAGCTCTCCATGCGTGCACAGTGAGGACAGCCGTCCTGGTAGAAGAGCACAAGCTGCGTGCCGAAGCTAGCAACTGAGAAGCCCAGAACTACAGCGCATACAACAAGCACAAGCAGGCCCACGGAGATTCTTTCTACCGTTGTCTTACTCCTCATTCCATTTCCTCCTCATAGCAGGTTTATCTTAGGTTGCCTTCACCGGACACGTTTTCAACGTCGGAGACAAGCTCCGACGCTACGAAAAGCTGGTTGTAGCGCTACACCCCGCGTGCGATGTTATCTTTGCCGTAATAGCCTTCGTGCCTTCCAAGGTTTCCTCCAAGTTCCATATTCTCGTTTCCGCGTTTCGCATTCACCGTTCCGCGTGTAGGATGAACTCATCGCTCGGAACATTCAATAGAATGTTTATGAGTGCATCCACCTTTGTGCGAATGAGGTCGCGCACACGTCGAAACTCCTCGATCCCCTTACCTTTCGGGTCGGGGATCTTCCAATCGTCGCTCACCCCGAGGAAACTGGCTGGGCAGATCCCATCGGCACCGCAGCCCATGGTTATCACGTAATCGTAGTTTTCTACAGCCTTGAGGTCGATCGGCTTTGGAACCTGACGCGAGATATCGATCCCCAGTTCCCTCATCACCTCCACAGCGCCTTGATCAACGCGCAAAGCAGGACGCGTACCCGCTGAAGCCACACACATCGGGAAATCAGCAATGGCGCGCGCGAACCCCTCCGCCATCTGGGAGCGACAGGAATTCTCAATACACACGAACAGTATCGACTTCATACCGCCTCCTTCCCCGAACGGGGGAACCATCCGCGGGTGCGGTTGGCGAACCACACGAGGGTGAGCATGACCGGCACCTCCTCTAGGACCCCGACAACGGTGGCAAGGGCGGCTCCCGACCCGATCCCGAACAGAGAAATCGCAACCGCCACCGACAACTCGAAGAAGTTGCTCGCCCCGATCATCGCCGCCGGTGCCGCGACGGAGTGAGGAAGGCGAAGAAGCCACGCTGCCCCGTACCCCAGGCTAAAGATAAAAAAAGCTTGGATTGTATACGGTACCGCAATAAGAAAGATGTGCACGGGGTTCTGAATGATATTCTCCCCTTGATAGGTGAACAGGACGATAAGCGTCAACAGGAGTCCGCCGGTCGTTACCGGCCGGAGGCGCGGGAGAAACCGCGATGCGAACCACTCCGCCCCGCGGCGGGCAAGGAGTCGGCGCCGAGAGAGGTACCCAAGCACAAGCGGGATCACCACGTATAACACCACCGACAGGAGGATCGTATCGTAGGGCACGTAAATGTGCGACACGCCCAACAGGAGCTTCACGATCGGGGCGTAAAGGACAATGAGGACAAGATCGTTTATCGCCACCTGGATCAGGGTGTAAGCCGGATCACCACGGGAGAGATAGCTCCACACGAATACCATCGCAGTACAAGGCCCAGCTCCAAAAAGGATCGCCCCGGCGTAGTATTCACGCGCCAGATCAGATGGGATTAACGTCCGAAAAACCACGAACAGGAACAACGCGGATATCCCGGCCATGGTGAATGGTTCAATCGCCCAGTTTATGATCAGAGTCAAGAAGACTCCCTTCGGCCGCCGCCCGGCATTACGGATGCTCCCGAAGTCGATCTGAACCATCATCGGGTAAATCATCAGCCAGATGAGGATCGCCACCGGGATCGACACGTGTGCTATCTCTGCCCGCTTCAACAACGCGGGAAAGCCTGGAAAGAGCCAACCAATACCTATCCCTACCAGAATACACAGCCCAACCCAAAGCGAGAGATAGCGATCGAACGTGGACAGTCGCTTGGATTCAACCATCATTCTCATCCGCCCCGAACCTTGACCCAACCACGCAACGCCCGTTCTGGCGCATCGCCAGGCGTGTCTTTAGCCGGGTAAGCTCATCCTGGCAAGTCTCGCGCGGAATCACTACGCGGAGGAATTCTATCAACTCGCCAATCTCATCTGTCCAGCGCAGGCAGTAGTACGCCCAGCGTCCATCACGGCTACTCTCAAGGAGTTTGGCCTTTTTGAGAGTATGCAGACTCTTCGCCACTTGATATTGAGGAAGGTCGAGGGCATCCACAACTTCGCACGCGCACAGGCAGTCCTTATGGTGCAGAAAGAGAGAGAGCACAAGTAGGCGATCACGGTTTCCAAGTACGTGAAAGATCTCGGCCCATCGTTCCAACATCGCGCACCTCGCCATATGCCAAAGATAGCATATGCTAAACAGCAAACAGTAATATGTCAACCCCACGAAGCGATCTCATGCAAGATGAGCATGAACCACTTCGCTATGGAAGGTGCAAGGGAGCACTGCTCGATGACATAGAACAAAAGATGTGACCACCGAAACGCAAAAGTTAGCGGTGTGCGATGCGCAGCCACGGGATTCTGGAGAGGTGCTTCTTGTCGAACGTATACACGTCTTCCAGCCCTTTCCCGCGCGCGAAACAGGCCAGGTAGGCGTCGGTGAAGTCGATGTTCAATTCGGCATGCAAAACGGCCGCTTCTTCCAGGATGCGAGCGTTCGGTACCTGAACGCCAGGCATGTTCAGTATGGCAATCGCCTTTTCGCTCGCTTCTTGTTTGGACAGGTTGAACACCGCGGTCTCCAATGTCCACACGATCTCTGCGATGACCATCGGCGGGACGATGAGCTCAAGTTTTCCCGCCATCGCTCGCCGGAGCACCTTCTCGGCTATCTCCGCCTGCTCGGGAGGATCTCCCGTGAGATACCGAAGAAAGAAACACGTGTCGGCGCTAGCCTGTTTTGCGCTCATGACGGGAAGAGTGTTCCTCGCGTGCCACTTGTCGAAGTTCGTCGATATCTTTGATCGGCTGTTTTGCCTTTACTGATCCGCGCATCTCCAGAAGCGATTTTCGCTTGATGGGCAGCACCCGGACCGAATCGCCGTCCTCAAAGAACACGAGCCCATCGCCCTGCTTAAGATCCCACCGGTGGACGAGTTGCGCGGGCAGAGTGATCTGCTTCTTCGATGACAGAGAAACAATGGCCATTTTCATGCCTCCTTACTTTTGCAAGATACCTTACTTCACCAGTATACTTTGTTTAGCTTGCTAATCAAGGGCATAGACCAAAAGGAGCGTCTGATCCGACTTGCCCCCTCGTTCTTTCCAATCTATAACGTTGAAGTGGCCGCGCTTGGCTCTTGATCTTGAGATGGTAAGGGACTCGGGAATATTTTCCTAATCAGAAAAGGGTTTATCTGCAAAGGAGATTGATGAATGCTAATAAGGAATTATTAGAGAAACCTATCTGAAGGTGGTTTACGGCAGAGTACAAGCTTCGTATCCTACGGGAGGCTGACGCCTGCACCGAATCTGGTTGTGTAGGTGGTCTATTGCGTCGTGAAGGACTGTATTCATTCCACCTTAACACATGGCGTCCACTTAACAAGTAGCGCTTGAATGCTCTGTGCTTATCCTCCACCCACCGGCGGGATGAGCGTGAGGCAATCGCCGTCCTGTAGCTGTGTAGCAAAGCCGCGTTGAAAGCGGACGTTACCGCCGTTCTTGAGCACGTTGATGTAGGGCATCACTTCGTCGCTCGGTCCGAAGATGCGCGAGGATACCTGTGGCTGCAGCCTCGCAAGGGCCCGTAATGCGGTCATCACATCCGCCCCTTCCGCAAGGTCGATGGTCACTGGGTTATCATCAAGCTCGCTCTTGAAGGAGAAGGAGACCTCTACTGTGACTTTCATGCGCCGCTGATTAACCTACGAGAGATCTCGTTGTGGCGCCCGATCAATCGGTAGAGCGATTCATCAACCAGGCGCCCGTCACGGACGCGGATCTCCCCGTTCACCATTGCCGTATCGACGTGTTCCGCGCCGCAGTGAACGATCGCCGCCAGCTGATCGGACTGCGCCCCAGCGTACTCGATCCCGCTAAGATCGAAGGTGATCAGATCAGCGGCCTTTCCCACTTCGATCGAACCGATTTCGTCCTCGCGATGCAGGACGCTCGCTCCTCCCATCGTCGCCAGGTAGAGGGCATCGCGCGCGGAGAAAGATTCCGCACCGTAGCGCACCCGCTGCAGAAGCATCGCCTGGCGCACTTCGCGGATCATGTTCGACGTATCGTTGCTCGCCGATCCGTCCACCCCGATCCCGATCCGCATCGAGGTCTTCTCCATAGGGACTACCGGTGCAATCCCCGAGCCGAGGGTCATGTTCGAGCTGGGGCAGTGGGCTAGTCCCGATTTCGCCGCCGAAAGTTTGGCGATATCGCCTTCGTTCACGTGCACCAGGTGGGCAAACCACGCATCATCCCGCAGCCAACCGAGCTCTTCCATGTAGTCGACCGGGCGGGCGCCGAAGCTCTGCAGGCAGAATTCCTCTTCGTCCATCGTCTCGGCAAGGTGCGTGTGCAACAGGACGTTGTACTCATCGGCGAGCACGGTCGATTGACGCATCAGGTCCGCAGTCACAGAGAACGGCGAGCAGGGGGCGAGGGCAACGCGCAGCATGGAAAAGCGGCTCGGATCGTGATAGCGTTCGATGACCCGCTGGCAGTCGCTTAAGATCTCATCCTCGGTCTGCACGACGCTGTCCGGCGGGAGGCCACCGTCCTTCTTGGAAAGCGACATCGATCCGCGGCAGGGATGGAAGCGAGATCGGAAGAGCACACGTCTGAACTCCAGTCACACTGATATATCTCGTATGCCGTCTTCTGCTTGAAAAAAAAAAAAAAACACACAAACAATGAGAAACC
>CAJVYM010000037.1 GCA_913009415.1 uncultured bacterium | reverse complement strand
TTCGCAACGACGACTACTTCCATTCCATCTATCAGCGTCATCGTGACAAGGGCAAGTCACACAAGGAGGCGATCATTGCGGTCATGAATCGGTTTATTCACGTTCTCTACGCCATTTGGAGGGATAACCGACCCTACTACCCCTTGACACAAGCATAGCTTGTTACGAAAAGCTTGAGGCAACGCCATACATTGCCTGCCTGTCGCGTCCATCTGCTGCGTGCGAACAGGCTCAGGCAGGCGAGGCAGACAGGTGTTCGACGTTGCGAGAACCGCAAAGAACGCCCCGCCTTGCTGCCGGCATTCCTCACTTCACGGACTGCGTCGACAGGTCGATCCCCGGGTCGTCGCCCCTCTCGGGGTCGCGGAGCAACATTCCTGTGATCTTGTCGCCATCGACAGCCAGTGTTCTGATCCACATGACAACTCCCATAGTCGCTGTCGCGTCCGCAGATGTTCTTGCTGATCATGACGCAGGCTGTACAATCGACTAGTTGAACGATCATGTGGAGAAAGGGGAGGTTGTATGTGCGGGATATTCGGCATCGTGAAGGAGCATGAAGGTCCGCTGGGAGAGACTCTTGTTGGAGCAGCGCGGCGGTTAGCGTATCGCGGATACGATTCGGTCGGTTGTGCAACGATCGATGAGAGCGGGAAGATCGACCTGCGCAAGGACGTGGGTAAGATCGATGAGGTGAATGAGCGCCTGAACTTCAGTGAGATGCGCGGCCAACGCGGGATCGTTCAGCTGCGCTGGGCGACCTTTGGAAGCCCATCGTATGACAACGCCCAACCCCACCTCGACTCCGACGGGGATCTCGTCGGTGTACATAATGGGAATATCGTCAATCATGTCTCACTACGCGACGGATTCATCGCCGAGGGGATGACCGTCCGCAGCGCAAACGACGGGGAGAGCATCGTGCACGCCGTGGAGCACTACGTCGATCGTGGCGATACAATGCTCGATGCCATTCGCGCGGCCGCCCAAGACTTGCAGGGTGATTACGCGCTGATCATCGCTTCAAACGATGTGGCTGGAGGCGACGGCGCGCTGCATGCGGTCAAGAGTGGTTCCGGCCTCGTCGTCGGGATCGCTGACGGAGCAACGTGCGTGTCTTCGGATCTCCCGTCGATCCTCCCGATCACCAACAGAATCATCCGCCTGCAGGACGGGGAGATGGTCAGCCTGTGGCACGACCGCGTCGAGTTGCGACGCTTAAGCGACGGAGAGATCATCGAGCGGGAGACGGAGGTATTCACCGAGGGGATGGACGCCGCAGAGAAGGGCGGCTACGCCCACTTCATGGAAAAGGAGATCCACGAACAGCCCAAGGCCGCCGCCGAGTTGATCCACTGGCTCTCCGCATCGCCGTTTGTCCCGCAGTTTCTCGACTCGCTTTCCTCGGCCAAGCACCTGTACTTTGTCGGCTGCGGGACGAGCTACCACGCGTGCATGATCGGCGCGGCTTACTTCAATCGAATCAGTGGCATTCCCGCTATCCCCGTCCTCGCCCCGCAGTTCACGGAGACGCTCGCTCCTATCCTCTCTCCCGATGACACCGTTGTATTCGTCAGCCAGAGCGGGGAGACAAAGGATGTCTTAAACGCCCTCAAGGCGGTGCGCCCGACCGGGGCGAAGGTCCTCGGGGTGTTGAACGTCATCGGTTCGGCGCTGATGCACCTGAGCGATCACTACCTTCCACTTGCCTGCGGCTACGAGATCAGCGTCCCGGCGACGAAAACGTTCCTGAACCAGGTCGTCCTCTTCCTCTATTTGGCGGATAAGCTGCGCGTGCATGGGCAGAAGATCGACTGGAATGCGATCCCGGACATCATTGAGCAGACCCTCGTCTCGACGAAAGAGGGGGCCAGGGAGGCGGCGAGCATCCTCAATCCGTACGATGAGATGTACTACCTGGGCTATGGACTGACCCTCGGGGTGGCGATGGAGGGGGCGCTCAAGCTGAAGGAAATCACCTACGCCCACTGCGAGGGGATGCTCAGCTCCGAGTTTAAACACGGACCACTGTCAGCGGTACAAGACGGCTATCCCATTCTATTTGTCACCGCACCCAACGACGCAGCGATGATGGTAAATCACATCAACGAGGTCGCCTGCCGCGGCGGACACCCTATTGCCATTGCCTGCGAGGACGGTCTGCTACGCAAGCACGTCAGTGAATATATATCCCTCCCCGACGTCGACCAGGAGATCGCCACGCTGCTTGCCGTCCTTCCGCTGCAGTTAATAAGCTACTACATGAGCATCGAGCGGGGGATCGATCCCGATTTTCCGCGCAACTTGAGTAAGACGCTTACCGTCGATTAGATATGGACACCGCGAAAGAGGCACTAAACGAGATCCTGCACGCGCTCGGAGGGCGCGACTTCCTCGTCCTCGACACTGAGACGACTGGATTGAACGATCCGGAGCTCGTCAGCATCGGTGTCATCGACAGCAAAGGAAAGATCGTCATCGATGAGATAGTCCGCCCAGGAAAGCCGATCGAGCCAGGCGCAAGCCGGGTAACCGGGATCACAAACGAGGTGGTCGCGGACAAGCCGGAGTTTCCTGCTATCTACGAGCGCTTAAACGAGGAGCTAAACGGCAAGCTCGTCGTCATCTACAACGCCTCCTACGATCTGAAAGTCCTGCGCAATACGTGCCGCCGCTACAACCTCCCCATGCCGCAATTCGAGCCCTGGTGCACGATGGAATGGTTCGCGAAGCTCTACGGAAGGTGGGACAACTACCGCCAGAGCTTCACGTGGCAAAAGCTGTCCACGGCTGCATCGTACTTTGGTGTGAAACGGTTCGACGCCCACGCCGCGTTGGGAGATTGTCTCACGACATGGCACATAATCGGAGCGGCGCTCGATCAAGCACGTAAGATGCGGCAGTACATGGACCCATTGCTGTAGATCGTGCAAGAAGATTCTGTACCAGCACGCACGGTACGTTCCTAACTCTGACCTGCTGCCCATCCTGTTACAGGCGTTGATAGTGGTTCTTTTTTCTGTATACTTGACTGACTGGTCAGTCAAGGAGATGTGTTGGTGCCAAAATCGAGTGTAGAGGAGGAACGAAGGCGTGAGATCCTGCAGGCAGCTCTCTGCTGCTTTTCACAACGGGGTTACTACGCGGCAACCATGGATGAGGTTGCGGCAACGGCCCATCTCAGCAAGGCACTGATCTACTACTACTTCAAGAACAAGCAGGAACTCTTCCTGGCCGTGCTCGACTCCTGGCTGGCCGAGTTTGAGCAGGCGTTAGAAGAGGTCTCAGTCTCTGAGTCGGCCGCAGACAAGCTAAGGCGTCTCAGCCGCCTCAGTGTCGAGGCGGCCGAGAGGTCCGCCGAGCTGATGAATCTGCTGTTTGAGTTCTGGGCTCAAGCCGGCCGTGAACCCGCTCTCATGGAGAGTTTCAGCAAGGCTCTGCGCCGCTATCGGAAATGGATAACGGATGTGATCGCAGATGGGATCAACGACGGGGAGTTCCGACAAGTGGACCCGCAACTTACCGCCGTCGTATTGGCCGCTGCCCTTGATGGACTGTGGGCACATTGGATGATCGATCCGCAGGAGTTCTCGTTCCGTCAGGTATGCGAGGTCATGGTGGAGAACTTCCTGCGCGGGATAGGAAAGGGCGCGGTGTAATATGAAAAGGTTCTATACCCTTCTTGTGTACCTGACCCTGCATCGGAGAAGGCTCCTCATAGGTGTCATCATCACCCTGACGCTCGCCTTGGGTTTCTTCGCTACCCGGATCCAGGTCAAGCTCAATTTCAAAGATCTGCTCTCACCGGACACGCCAGTAATGCGCGCTTACGACCGGATGCGGGAGAATTACCCTTACTCCTCATCGGTGTTCGTCGTTTTGGAAGGGAAGGAAACGAGCAGGCTCGTCGGGGCCGGAGATACCCTGGCCGCTCGCCTGCGAAAGGACAAGGAGTGGATCCGCGATGTGCAGTGGCGCGAGGAGATGGGCTTCTTCCGCAAATACTCTTTGATCCTCCAGAAAGCGGCAGACCTGAAAAAGCTGAGAAAAGACCTCAAGGAGCATCCAAAGATGCTCTCCCGGGTGTTTGCCGGATTCAACCTCGAAGATCTCCTAGCGGGGATGAATACCTCCTTCTCAGACTACAACACACAGTCGAGCGTGAAACAGGATGAAGACAAGCTGGTCCGGTCTATGGGCTATTACCAAAGCTTCTTCGCCGCGGTTGACACGAGCGTGAACGGGGCTCCGAGCGGATTCTTCATCGACCGCGCGTTGACGGACATCATGGTCGATCCCTCGGAGGACTCCGTCTACCGTTACATCGACGATGACGGGCGGTTGGTCTCTCCGGACGGCACGCTCGCGCTGATGCAGGTGATCTCCGTAGGAGACGCGAACGACTTCGAGTACGCGTCGCAACTGACCGCGCATCTGCGCCAGGTGATAGCAGAGGTTGAATCAGAGAATCCCGGAGTGAAGATCGGGCTCACCGGCTTCCCGGTCCTTGCTTCGGATGAAGCCGCCGCGGTGATGAACAACTTGGCACTGGGATTCCTCGTCGCCCTCGTCGGCATCCTGCTCATCTTCTTCGTCGGCTTTCGCCAGCTGTTGATCCCTGTGTTGGCAGCGATCCCGCTCGTGATCGGGGTGATCTGGGGCTTGGGGATCTCCTCGCTCGCCGTAGGTGAGCTGAACATGTTTTCCATGATGGCGCCGGTCATCCTCCTCGGGTTGGGGATCGATTATGCGATCCACATCATTGCCAAGTACTCGGAGGACCGTGCGGGCGGAATGGCGATCGAGGAATCATTGACGGATGTTTTCAGCAAGATAGGGCGTGGCCTTACCGTGGGTGCGCTGACGACGGCCGCCGCCTTCTTCGCCATCACGGTTGCCGGGTTCAAGGGGATGAACGATCTTGGGATCGTCGGCGGCATCTGTGTCCTCGGGGCGTTCTTTTCCATGGTGATGGTCTTTCCCTTATTCCTCACCGCTCTTGACCGCCGGCTAGGACGTAAGGGAAGAGCGATGCCGACGGTTCCGTTCCGGTTTTTGGGAACGAGCACCTCCCTGTTCATCCGGTTCCGCTACCTTATCGTGGCCGGGTTCATTGTGCTGGTCGTCCTGGGGGCGTTCTCCGTCTCCAAGCTGCAGATCGAGAAGGACATTTTGAAGATCGAGCCGAAGGGACTTGAGTCCATCCGGTTGCAGCACGAGATTCTGGACAAGTTCAACTTCTCCATCTACACGAGCTACGCCATGTTCGGTAGTTTGGATGAACTCTATCGCAAGGCACAGGAACTGGAGCACAAATCTACCGTTAAGCGAACGGAGAGCCTAGCCAACGTCTACCCCAGCCCGGGAGAACAGAAGGCCCGGCGGAAGATCATCGAAGAGATCGCTCCCGCTATCGAAGCCTTGTCCCCTTCCACTGCCGATCGGATCAGCAGAGAGGAGATCCTCACCCAGATCTCGAAGCTGAAAACCAACCTCTTTCAACTGAAAACCCTCTCCTATATGGCCGGTCTCACCCGCCTTGTCGCCGCGATAGGGAGAGTGGAACAAGAGCTGGGAACGTTGGAAAAGAATGTGCAGACGGCCAACGATAAGAACCTTCGCGCTGTGAACGACATCGTCTACGCCAAACTCAAGTTGGAGTACCGCGCGTTGACCAATGGGGTTCATAACCTCTCGATCACGCGCGAGGACGTTCCCCAGGTCTATTTCGATCGTTTCCAAGGGAAGGACGGGAGTTACCTTCTTACCATCTACCCCTCCGAGTACGTCTGGGAGTCGCACTTCACCGAGCGCCACCTCGCTGAAATTCGTTCGGTCATCGCCAATCCAACAGGGGTGGTCCCCATTTGGGCCCGGGTGCTGGCGAAGATGCTACCGGGTGTGCTGCGGGCCACAGGGGCCGTATTAGGCGTGTTGGCCCTCGTCTTGCTCTTGGATTTCCGTAGGCTCCGCCGTGTGACCGCGATCCTCATCCCGCTCATTTTAAGCCTATTCTTCACTTTAGCCCTGATGCCCGCCCTGGGGATGAAACTAAACATCGTCAACATCATGGCGTTCCCGCTCATCCTCGGGATCGGAATCGACGATGCGGTCCACCTCTACCATCGTTATCTGGTAGAACGGAATATCCGTCGCACGTTCGTATCGACCGGTAAGGCGGTCACGATGACCACGTTGACCACGATCATGGCGATGATGAGCCTCGTCTTCTCCTCCCACCCGGGGATGATCTCCTTCGCCTGGGTGGCGTCGATGGGGATCGCGCTCTGCTTAGTCTTAGATCTGCTTATCTTGCCGGTGTTGATCGATCTATTCGAGAAAGAAGGAAAGGGGAAATGACGATGAAGAAAGGAATGATGTTGTTGCTTGCGGGGGTTGTACTGGCTACCGTGGTCGCTCCGGTTGTGGGGCAATCCATGGATCACTATCAGACGGCGATCGACCGTTTTCTCGTCCCGTACAGTCACGGCACGATGGTGGTGACCGTAGCAATCGGGCAGAATGATCCGGCGGTCTATTCGCTGGAGATGTGGACGAAGGGGAATGCCGTCTCGGCCTCCGTGATCGTCGATGCGAGCGCACCGTTCATGCTCGGCCTCGCCTTCCTCGAGAAAGAGGACAAAACAACGGCTTGGTGGCCGACGATCGAGAAGGAGAAGACGTTCGATTCCTCAAAGAGCGAAGACGAAGTCGGCTTCGGCATGGGGAGGCTCGATCGAGTCATCTGGCACGGCGATGACTACGCAGCAACGTTCGCGAAGGAGACGGACACGGGGTGGGAGTACCGCGTGACTCCCAGGGACGCTACGGGAACCGACTTCTCCTACGGGATCATCGACGTGAACAAGGCGGATGACACGCTCGTCCGTGCCGATTTCTTCGCTGCGAACGACGAGGCGATCGAGACCGACACTGTCACAGATTATCAGGAGATCGCAACAGACAGCGGGAGTACGCTCCTCTACCCGATGAGCTTCGCCTATGAGGATTTCGCAAACGACAAGACAACCACGATGAAGTACTCCAAGATCGAGTTTCCCGCTTTGATCGATGATTCAGTCTTCACTCTCGATTTCTTGAAGGCCCAGAGCGCGACCGTCCTGAAGCAGAAGGACTGAGTGCAAGCTCAGCGCGCAGTCGAGCGGGCCAAAGGACCTGCAACATGGGAAGGATCATGGGCTCTTGTCTCCGAAGCAAGAGCCCTGTTGCTTGACAGCCTCGTTGCGCCGTGTTAGGATACATGTGCTTTGTAGGAGGCACAAATGGTATTGACTTCTAGCTTGGAGGTGAGATCGTCTAGCAGTGTTCTGTTCGTGTACTTTATGATGATTACCATCGTTTAGTAACGCCTTCTTGGTGTTACTAAACTGGCAAACCGAAGGCCGCAAGGCTTGCGGTTTTTTTGTTTGCGGGGTGATGCAGGATGCTTGTCGTTGAGAATCTCTCAAAGTCGTTTGGTGGTTTGCGAGCAGTGGATGGATGCTCATTTTCCGTTCAGGACGGAACCATTACCGGCCTGATCGGTCCTAACGGTGCAGGAAAGACTACCGTATTCAATCTGCTCACCGGTTTTTTTCATCCGAATGCAGGCAAGGTTCTCCTCCAGGATGAAGAGATCACTGGCCTTCCTCCCTATCGCATATTTCAAAAGGGGATTGCCCGCACTTTCCAGATTCCCCGCGAGTTCAAGGAGATGACGGTGATGGAAAACCTGATGCTCGCTCCTCTCGCACAGTCCGGAGAGCGCCTGCTCGATCCGTTCTTCCACCCGTGGCGAGTGCGGCAGCAGGAGCGCTCGATCGCGGAGAGAGCACACGAAGTCTTGGAGTTTCTAGGACTACAGACTCTTGGTGACGAACTCGCAGGGAACTTGTCTGGCGGTCAGAAGAAGCTCTTAGAGCTAGCGAAGACGATGATGGTCAAACCCAAGTTGATTATGCTCGATGAACCAGGCGCTGGCGTGAATCGCACCCTCCTGAAGAAGCTTGCCGAATCGATTAAACGCCTACGCGAGGAGGAAGGAGCAACTTTCCTCCTCATTGAACACGACATGGATTTCGTCATGCGCCTGTGTAATCCAGTGATCGTGATGAGCGAGGGGAAGAAACTGGCGGAAGGCAAGCCAGATGAAGTGCAGCACAACGAACAGGTGCTCGAGGCCTATCTGGGAGGACAATATGCCGCTATTGACGGTTAAGCAAGTCACAAGCGGCTATGGGGATATGGAGGTCCTCCACGATGTATCGATCGAGATCAACCCGCAGGAGATCGTAACGATCATCGGACCAAACGGCGCAGGAAAGTCCACATTGATGAAGACGATCTTCGGCCTACTAAAGCCCAAAGTGGGACAAATACTGTTTACCGACCATGAGATTAGCAGTCTTTCCCCCGATCGCATCGTACGTTTAGGAATGGCATACGTGCCCCAGGTTGAGAACGTCTTTCCATCCCTTACGGTGCGCGAGAACCTGGAGATGGGAGCGTTCATCCGTAGCGATGACTTCAGCGACCGCGTAAATGAGATGTTCGACCTGTTCCCGGTGCTTGGTAGACGCGGCAGACAGCAGGTGGGAAAGATGAGCGGAGGTGAGCGGCAGATGGTGGCAATGGCGCGCGCGCTGATGCTCAATCCACAGCTTATTTTGCTTGATGAACCATCCGCAGCCCTTGCCCCTAATCTGGCGGTGGTAATCTTCGAGCAGATCGTCGCTATAAACGAGACGGGGGTGGCAATCCTCATCGTGGAGCAGAATGCAAAACAATCACTTAGCCTCTCCGATCGCGGGTACGTCCTCGCCAGTGGGAGGAACCGCTTCACGGACACCGGAGAGAGCCTGTTGGCTAACGAGGAGATCGGCCAGTTATACCTAGGCGGATAGGAGAATTAATGACTACACTTGCAAATATCCCGCAGCTACTCGTCTATGGCATCATCTCGGGAAGCATCATATCGCTTGGGGGAATTGGCGTATCGCTCACCTACAGCATTCTCGGCTTTTCCAACTTTGCCCACGGGGATTTTATGGCCCTTGGCGCATACATTGCCCTCGGCTTATTCACATTGTTCACCGGGCTTGGCATACCGAACGTACCGTTTGGACCGCTATCCTTCGGTTTTGGATTTGCACTGGCATTCGTCCTCGCTATTGCTCTCACCGCGATCGCGGTGATCCTCATCGATCGGCTTCTCTTCCGACGGTTGCGGCGTTCGGGGCCCATTATCTTGATGATGTCATCGATCGGTGTGTCATTGGGTTTGCGAAACATCCTGCAGTTCTTCTGGAGCCCACAGCCGCACTACTATTCCCAAGCGATTCAGCCGGCCGTCGCTATTGGAATACTTAACGTACGCATTAAACCGGATGAGATGTTCATTATTGCCATAGCGATCGCTCTCGTCGTCCTTGTGCACGCATTCATGCGTTACACGAAAATGGGCAAGGCAATGCGGGCGATGGCGGACAATGCAACGCTAGCGCAGGTAACCGGGATCAATACGGACCGCGTCATCATCTGGACGTGGGTCATCGGAGCAGGATTGGCGGCAACAGCGGGTATCCTTGCGGGCATAGAGAACAAGTTCATCACTCCTCAGCTCGGCTGGCAGATGCTGCTGTCGATCTTTGCTGGAGTTGTCTTGGGAGGCATAGGAAACCCGTACGGGGCGATCCTTGGCGGGATGGTAATCGGAATATCCGAGGAGGTCTCCACCGCGTTCATCTCGACAGGATACAAGCCAGCGGTCGCGTTCGTAATCATGATTATCATGCTTCTTGTCAAGCCAACAGGTCTATTGGGGAGGAAAGACTGATGGAACAATTCGTGGGCATAATGAACTATATTGTCTTCTTTGCCATTACCGCGGGCACGTACGGGATCCTCGCGCTGGGATTGAATATCCAGTGGGGAAACACCGGACTATTCAATATCGGAATCGCCGGCTTTTATGCACTGGGTGCGTACACATCGGCGCTGATCTGCGGCCTGCCTCCCAGTGCCTGGGAGGGGAGGACATTCGGTGGATTCCAGCTTCCGTTCATCGTCGGACTGCTTGGAGCAGCGGCTGTGTCTGGAATCGTCGCCATCATTGTCGGAGCGCCGACCCTCCGCCTGCGCACCGACTATCTCGCTATCGCCACGATCGGAATTGCCGAGACAATCCGCCTGGTACTGAACAACGAATCCTGGCTGACAAACGGCGTGTGGGGGTTCCAACAGATCCCCTCCCCGCTGTACAAGACGATCCACGGTGCCTCGTCTGCCTACCTGAATGGCCATCCAAACCTGCCAATGTGGATACACGACCTCATCGCCAGGTCCTACGACTGGTTCTATCTTGCATTGGTACTCGTTGTTCTGTTTATTCTGTACTTGATCATGGAACGCCTGGTGCGCTCCCCTTGGGGACGTGTGATCAGGGCGATCCGAGAGGACGAGGACGCCACTGCGATGTTGGGAAAGCACACCTTCTCATACAAGATGCAGGCATTGGTGCTAGGAGCGATGATCATGGGGATCGGCGGGAGCATGTACGCCCACTACGCCCGCTTCATATCACCCGTATCGTTCAAACCCCTCTACGGAACGTTCATCGTTTGGGTAATGCTCATTCTCGGCGGAAGCGGCAACAACAAGGGGGCGATACTTGGGAGCTTCGCTGTATGGGGAATCTGGGCGGGGACGGACTTCTTGACCAGGTACCTCCCGTTCTCCGCGACCCAATCAGCTAGTCTGCGCATCATCTTAATTGCGGTATTGCTGGAGGTAATCTTGCTTTGGCGGCCACAAGGCCTTCTGCCACCGAAGAAACACCTCTTCACCCTGAAGTGAAGGACTAGAGTGAGTCTTCTCGCTCTTTGTCATGCGCAAACTACATTGGTCGATCTTTTTGTCAGCCGTGTCTTGCCAAAGCGTCTATTTGCACGCTACGCTTTTGCACTCTTGACATCAATTCCATAGAATAGCAGCAAGATCATAATGAGGGGGCAGACAAGATGGGGAAACAAGAAGTACTCGAGAGCACGCTAAAGCAGATAAAGAAGGCATACGGTGATGGGGCGATTATGTGGCTCGGCGATGGCGCGCAAGTGCTGCAGGTGGAGACGATCCCCAGCGGATCGCTGGCCCTCGATATCGCCCTAGGGGTAGGCGGAATCCCCCGGGGGAGGATCATCGAGGTTTTCGGTGCTGAGTCGAGCGGAAAGACAACCTTGGCGTTGCATATGATCGCCGAGGTTCAGAAACGCGATGGCATTGCGGCATTCATCGATGCCGAGCACGCGATTGACCCGAAGTACACACGCGCGCTCGGTGTCGACCTTGACCACATGCTTCTCTCGCAGCCAAGTTCCGGGGAACAGGCACTTGAGATCACCGAACAGCTTACCCGTAGCGGTGCCGTCGATATCATAGTCATCGACTCGGTGGCGGCGCTTGTCCCATTGGCGGAGATCGAGGGTCAGATGGGTGATTCCCAGGTCGGCCTACAGGCGCGGCTGATGAGTCAAGCAATGCGCAAGCTCTCCGGCGCCATCTCCCAGTCAAAGACTATCGTCGTATTCACTAACCAGCTTCGTTCGGTGATCAGCGGGAGCCGCTTCGGCCCATCGACTACTACTTCTGGTGGGCGTGCGCTCAAGTTCTATGCCTCCATCCGTTTGAACATGTGGCACTCAGGACGCATTGAGGAAGGCAGTGAACAGGTAGGAGCGCATGTTAATGTGCGTGTAGTGAAGAACAAGGTCGCCCCTCCGTTCAAGGAGGCCACCTTCGACGTGATCTACGGAAGAGGGATCGTTCGCTCGCGCGACCTGCTAAACACCGGTGAAGCGCTCGGGATCATCTCGCGCAGTGGTTCCTGGTACTCGTTTGGCGATAACCGCCTCGGACAGGGAATCGGCAACAGCGCCAAAGCTCTGGAGGAAGATGCGAAGCTCGCCGACGAGATCGAGACGGCGATTCGCGAGAAGGCCGGAATAAACTCGCCAGCGCCTGAAGCGAGCGAAGAGGAGGTACCAGACGCCACGTGATCCTTGGCAGGCGCTGATGCGTCTCCTGCGCTATCGCCCCCGCAGTATCGCTGAAGTGAGAAGCCGTCTACATTCACTCGGGTTCACAGAGAAGGAAGTTGACAAGGCCGTTTCCACCGCGGAAGCGGCCGGACTCCTCGATGATGAGGCCTTCGCTCGGGTGTGGGTGCAGGATAGGCTCCTGCATCATCCCCTATCGCAGCGTGCGATCAGGCAGGAGCTTGCAGACAAGGGCATCGATCGACAGATGATCAATGCGGCAATGCAGAAGCTATATCCCACAAAAGCGGAAAAGGAGATCGCTCTGAAGCTAGCAGGAGAGCGCCTTGCACGGTATGCAACCCTCGATCGAGCTAAGCGGATGCAACGGACAATTTCGTTTCTCACCCGGCGCGGTTTTTCTTTCTCGCTAGCACGCAGCGTGGCAGAAATTGTAGCTAGAGATCACGGTGACAATGAGGACTAACAACCTGAAACAACACGTACTGACAACGGACCCCAAGCAAAGGAAGCAGTCTTGACTGGTTGCCGTACTGGCCTGGGCATCGATTTTCACCGCTTCGCCGCAGGGAGACCCCTTGTGATCGGTGGCGTGACCATCGATCATCCGCGGGGCCTGCATGGGCACTCGGACGCCGATGTCCTCACGCACGCCATCTGCGATGCGCTCTTGGGCGCGGCTGGGTTGGGCGACATCGGGACACACTTTCCCGACACCGATGAGCGCTACCGCGGGATCTCCAGCCTCGCTCTTCTGGGTGAAGTGATCTCGTTTTTGTCTCGCGACCACTGGCATCCGATCAATGTCGATGCCACGCTGATCGCGCAGGAACCAAAGCTTATACCATACTTTCAAGCGATGAAGGAAGCACTCGGCGAGATCCTGCATCTTCCTCCACAGTCTATCGGGCTCAAGGCGACAACAAGCGAAGGAATGGGCGCGATCGGCCGCGCCGAAGGCATCTCCGCGTTCTGCGTGGCTCTCATCGAACGCGTTACTCAGTGAAAGAGATTTAATATATCTTGATAGGTGACGAAAAGCATCAACCCAATTAGGATGAAAAAGCCTATCAGGTGAATCATTCCCTCTCGCTCCGGTGCAATCGGCTTTCCGCGCACGATCTCATACAGCGCAAATGCCGCGCGGCTCCCATCGAGAGCCGGAAATGGGATCAAGTTGAACAACCCCAAGCTGAGACTGAGGTAGGAGAAAATCTGCAAGAAGACCGACGGGCCTTGTCTGAATCCTTCTCCGAGGAGGTTAGCGATCCCCACCGGCCCGGCGATCGCCTTGCTCGCCGCGATTTGGCGGGTGATGACATCGTGCAGACCTTTAACCATCATCTTGATGTAACCAGAGAATTGCCCCGCTCCCAGTATGATGCCGGCGGTGAAGTCGGGGCGTCGTGTGACGACGCCGGTGTCGGCAAAGTCCACGCCGTCGATCAAGGAAGTGACGTTATAGCCAGCGCTTGGGACATTCACATCCAGTTTCTTACTTTTGCGGGAAAGCGTCAGCAAGACGGAATCGCTCGGGAGAATCGAGCTGATCCGATCGACAACTTCGACACCGGTAGCCGCAGGCTTTCCCCCCACCGCAACGATCCGGTCCCCGGCGATGATTCCGGCCCTGGCAAAGATGGACGATGGTTCTACATGTGTGATCTCGTTCGTGTACGTCGTGGAAAGAAAATAGGCCCCCACGACGTAGCGCTTCTCTCCCGGGAGGAACTTCGGGGTGATCGTGTAGTTTTCCACCTTTCCGTCCCGCTCGATTCTGATGGTGACGGGAGCGCCATGTGCACGTTGGACGATGCTCGCTAGTGAGTTGATGTTGTACACGGGGTGATCGTCGATCGCGAGCACCAGGTCCCCCGGATGCAACACCCGCTGCGCCGGTTCGCCATCCACAAGCCCGGCCACTTGCAAGAGCGGCATTCCAAAGCCCCACAGCACGATCAGGATGACGATCAGCGTAGTGAGTAGATTCGCCGCCGGCCCAGCAAGGCTGATCACGATGCGCACCAGCGGAGGCTTACTGTACAGGAGACGATCGGAAGGGACGTCCTCGTTCTCCCCTTGCCGGTCCTCCCCCGCGAGCTTCACGTAGCCGCCAAACGGGATCGCCCGCAGTGAGTAGCGCGTCTCGTTTCTTTGGAAAGAAGCAAGCTTGGGTCCAAAGCCGATGGCAAACTCGTGCACGTACACGCCCGTGAGCTTGGCCGCGAGGAAGTGTCCCCCCTCGTGCACCCCCACGAGGATGAGCAGCGTTCCGGCAAATACGAGAACAGTAATCACGCAATCTCCTTCCAGCGTATGACAAGCACCCGACGCGTCCTCGCATCGACGCGCACCGCGTTTGATAGCCGCTTACCAACCACCAAGATTATACGCTCCTTATCGCACAGAAGCCCGGTGGCGTCGCGCTCGTAGAACGGGACATGAGAATCGATCAGGAAGTCCTTCAACTTCTTCGTTCCCGAAAGGCCGAGGGGGGAGAAGCGATCGCCGGCCCTGCGCGCGCGCAAGATCAACGGAAACGAGACCTTGTCCGCATCGGCGATCTCCACGTTTTCAGTGCCCCCTTTCAGCAAGTCCGTCTTCCCCTCCCACGGGATGAGCTCAAGGTCTAGCGCAATACCAAATGATGGAAATTCACTCGATCCCAACGGCACTTCACACGTGGCGATCGCTGCGGGCCGGATATAGCGCGATGTTAATACCACATCGCCTCCCTGCACGCGCGTAAGTACTCGCGGAAGATGGATCTCGCCGTGGGCGCGGGAGGATGTGATAAGATGGCACAGGGCATCGATGTGCGCCTTATTGATTCCCTGTAGGTCGCCGCGCACGCGCTCCAGTGCCCGCCGCAGCAGGGCGCGTCTTATACCGACTGAAGAACGCTCTAGGTACTTACGATTGAGGCGAACCATTCCGCGCGATTCTTCGATCAGCATCTCTTTCCACGGACGATCGAGAAGTTCCAAGAACGCGTCGTGTTCCTCACGCACAATCTCCGCCGTGCGCGACAGGCCTGCAATCAGCTTTGGATTAAACTCCCTCAGGGCAGGGATAATCTCATGACGGATGCGATTGCGCGTGAACTTCGTGTCCACGTTCGAACGATCCTCTCGCCAAGAAAGATCATGCTCTCGCGCGTAAGAAACGATCTCAGCGCGAGTAACGTCAATCAATGGCCTGACGAACGGAGGATTGACCGGCCTGATCCCCACAAGGCCAGCCGTGCCCGCACCGCGGATGAGGTTGAACAGCACCGTCTCGGCGAGGTCGTTTGACGTATGTCCGATAGCGATCTTCGTCGCACCGACCTTCTCTGCCGTAGTGCGCAGGAATTGAAGCCGGACCATTCGCGCCGCCTCCTCGATCCCTATCTTCTTCTTTCTTGCCACCACACGCACGTCCATCGACTCGCTCACAAACGACAGCCCGTATCGCAAAGCAAGCTGCTCCACGAAGCGTGCATCCGTCCTGGATTCTTCGCCACGCAATTGGTGGTCGAGGTGAGCTACGACAAGCTCCAGGCTGTACTCCGGCGCCAACTGTCTCAGGAGATCCAACAGAACGACCGAGTCTACGCCGCCGGAGACGGCGACGAGGATCTTCTCGCTATGTTCGAGCAGCGAGTGTAAAGAGATTGTCGATCGTACCTTTTCTGTAAGCATCGCAGCCCGATTGTGGCGGTAGACAGGGATGAAGTCAACGCCAGTCGCCCACAAGCGGTGGTGTATTGAAGAACGGCTGCATATCCGCGGGCATGACAACTGACATGGAGGCTAAATCGTCCAGTCACTCAATCGCTAAACCATTCAACACAAGGCTTGGTAGAACTCCGGCCTGCGATCGCCGAGCCGATCGTTCAGCGGGTTAAGTGCCTTATTCAGCGCATCGCGCGGATCGATCTCCACTGCTTCTGCCTTCTCCTCTGTCGGTGAAAGGGAGACGAGGATCTCGCCGCTAGGAGAGACGATCTGGCTCTCGCCGGTGAAGTGAAGCGCAGCACCGGTGCGCGCCTCTTCTCCCACACGATTGGCCGTGGCTGTGAACACCCCATTTTCCAGCGCGCGTGTACGCATCGTAAGCTGAGCATAGAGCGGCATGACGAGGTTCGCCGGGTGAGCGATCACCTGCGCCCCAGCAAGAGTGAGCGTCCGCGCCGCCTCGGGGAAGAAGTGATCGAAGCAGATCATCATCCCTACTTTGGCCAGTCCGATGTCAGCAACCGAAAATGGCAGGTCCCCGGGAGAGAACATCTCCTTCTCATGGAAAAACAGGTGTATCTTGCGGTAGCGTGCGACGAGTCCATCCGGACCGACGAGAACGGCTGCATTGTACACGTTCCCTCGATCAAGCTCGGGAAGGCCCGCGCAGATGAATGCGTCAAGACTGCGCGCAGCACCGATCAGCCGCGTCGTCGTCGGACCATCCGGTATGGCCTCCGCAAACGACCGCACCTCCTCTCTTGATTTGAACTGATAGCCGGTGGCAAACAGCTCCGGGAGGACCCACAAGTCGCTTGTCTTGTTCCCAATAGTAGCTATGGCACAATCGATGTTCTCCTCAACCGCGCCGAATCTCGGGCTCATTTGCACAATGCCGATTCGCATGCCTGCATGATACCGTCTCCGACAGAGGGAAGCGAAAAGTGGATTGATCGGGCAAAGTGATCATGACTGCGGGAGTCACGAGAATTGGTGCGTTTTACCCTGTTCTAAACACATGCCACACGCTATAATCTCGTCGCAACATCCAAAACAACTTGCCTAGGAGGGGAAGATGAAGATTACACTTACAGCGATCAAGGCGGATGTGGGAAGTATTGGTGGGCATTTGGTTCCTAGTGAAGCACTTTTGACGCGCGTTAGAGAAATAGTGGAAGAGAAGGGGAAGGGGTTGATAATTGATCACTTCATCGGCCACACCGGGGACGACATCGCGATTCTAGTTACGCATGATCGAGGACCGGGGGACGAACAGGTTCATCGCTTGGCGTGGGACGCGTTTCGTGCGGGGACAGAGACAGCCAAGAGGCAGGGGCTGTACGGGGCAGGGCAGGACCTCTTGCGTGACGCTTTCTCCGGCAACGTGCGTGGCATGGGACCGGCCGTGGCCGAGCTGACCTTTGACGAGCGACCGAGTGAGCCGTTCCTCATGTTCACCGCAGACAAGACCGAGCCGGGGGCGTACAACCTCCCGTTGTATCTCGCATTTACGGATCCGATGTACAACGCGGGGCTCATCCTATCACCAAGCATCGGTCAAGGGTTCACGTTCACAGTGATGGACGTCGAGCATGTTGGAGGGGATAGGGTGATTGAGCTCTCCACACCCGAAGAAATGTACGACCTCGCCGCTCTTCTGCGCGACAACGGCCGCTTCGTCATCGAGTCTATCCGCTCGCGCGCAACGGGCGAGCAAGCTGTTTCCAGCTGCACAACACGCCTGCGAAACATCGCCGGCAAATACGTTGGAAAGGACGACCCGATAATGCTCGTGCGCACCCAGAAGGATTTCCCTGCCACCGGCGAGGTGCTCGCTCCGTTCCAAATTGGACACCTTGTCGCCGGGTTCATGCGCGGCAGCCACACCGGTCCGCTCATGCCCGTCAAAGCAGGAACGGGTGTCTCCTTCTTCGATGGCCCTCCAATCATCTCTTGCCTTGCTTTTTCTCTGCGAGAGGGCAAACTTACAGAGCCGTGCGATGTTTTCGATCATCCGTATTGGGATTGGGTGCGCAGCAATGTTGCCAGAAAGGCAAGCGACATCCGCGCACAGGGCTTCTCAGGCGCAGCGATGCTCTCCTATGCCGATCTTGAATACGGGGGAATCACTGAGCGAATGGCCAAGCTCGACGAACGGTTCGCTACTGCCTAAGGAGCATTTTTCAGTGACAAACAAGATTGCAGAGAGGGTTTCCAGGGTCCTATTTTCCGCAGAACAGATTAGGATACGGGCACATGCTATTGGAGAACAAATCGCCGTCGACTACGCAGATGGAGCAGCGAAGGATCTGCAGAGGCGTCCCCCACTCCTCGTCTGCGTCCTTCACGGAGCATTGGTGTTCATGGCCGATTTGGCGCGGGAGATACCAACCGAGGTTGAATACGACTTCATCTCCGTCTCTTCTTATGGGAACGGCACATCCCCCGGGGCAGTCCGCTTGGTCAAGGACCTGGAACGGCCAATTGAAGGGCGGGATGTGCTAATTGTGGAGGACATCGTCGACACCGGCTATACGATCGACTATCTTAGGCGGGGGTTTGCCGCGCGCCGTCCCGCGTCCATACGCATTTGCAGCCTGATCGACAAGGTAGCCCGCCGTGAAACAGAGGTGCAGGTCGATTACGTAGGATTTCCCCTCGAAGAGAACGCGTTCATCGTCGGATACGGGATGGACTATCAAGAGCTGTACCGAAACCTGCCATTCATCGGGGTCCTAAAACCGGAATACATTAAATGACAACACCATTCTACACGATTGGAATCGAGAGCTCGTGCGATGAGACGGCCGTCGCTATTATGCGTGGCGAGAGAGATCTCGTGGCGAACCTGGTCTACTCTCAGGCCCAGATGCACGCTCGCTACGGGGGCGTCGTCCCCGAAGTCGCCTCGCGAGATCACTTACGAAAGCTCCCTTACCTCGTTCGTGATGCCATCGCTGAAGCCAAGATTGACATACGCGACATCTCCCTTGTGGCCGCCACTTACGGGCCGGGGCTGGTCGGACCACTCCTCGTTGGCCTCTCCTACGGTAAAGGGATGGCGTTCGGTCTCAGTGTTCCGTTCATCGGCGTCAATCACCTCGAAGGGCATATCTTCGCTCAGCGCCTCTCCGATGCAGAGGTCGAGCCGCCGTTCATGGCTCTCATCGTCTCCGGCGGGCACACCAGCCTCATCGATGTTGCCGCATACGGCGAGTATCACCTCGTAGGGATGACGGTGGATGATGCAGCAGGCGAAGCGCTAGACAAAGTGGGGAAGATGCTCGGGATCGGCTACCCCGCCGGCGCGGAGATCGACCGCCTCGCATCCGAGGGCAATCCTGCCGCGATAAACTTCCCGCGCCCGATGTCCGGCTCTCCCGGGTTCGACTTCAGCTTTGCCGGCCTCAAGACGTCAGTCCTCTACCACCTGCGCAAGCATCCCCGCGAGAAGAAAGAGGATGTCGCTGCGTCGTTCCTGGCAAGCGTCGTCTCTGTCCTCACCAAGAAGTCGATCAACGCAACAAAGCGCTACCATCGGAAAAACCTTGTTGTAGTCGGCGGAGTCGCTGCCAATGCCCACCTGCGCGATCGCCTACAGACGGATGGAAAGGAGAAGGGAATCGATGTTGTCTTCCCGGCGATCGAATACTGCACCGACAATGCAGCCATGATCGCTACCGCGGGAGCGTACCATCACATCGCGATGCAAGAGTCACATCCCTTATCGCTCGGCCCACAGCCGTCCCTCTCGCTGTAGCTACCGTGTTTGTGGCAAGGTGGCGTGCGTCGCGGTAGGGGACACCCGTCACCGGGTGCCCCCCGCACAGATCCGGACCTGCCTGCTGCAGGCAGGCGTGAGAAATTACGCTCATCCGGCTCCTACCTCGGGTTGATGACGCGGAGGCTTGCTGCTTCCCGTACTCGCTCCAATCCCTGTGACACACCTCTGAGATCAATGTAGGTCCTTCCTCTTGGCTGTATCCCCGGTTTCCCGGTTCGTGCCCGTTTAGAGTTCGCCATATCGCTCCCTCCGGCTCTGT
>CAJVYM010000036.1 GCA_913009415.1 uncultured bacterium | reverse complement strand
TGTTTACAACCCAACCGTTGAACTTGTACAATGGGGCTAGGGAAACGGTTGCTGACATGGGTACCTCCTTGACGGTGTCTTTCAATCTCTTAATACCCCAAGGACTCCCGTGTCGCAACCTTTCCCTGATCAGCCATCCTGCGAAAGACCCTGCGAGAGTCCCTTCGCAGCTCATCGTTAAACGGCGGAGGCAAGCTCCGACGCTACGTAAAAATACCATGCAAAGGCGCTTTGGTAGCGTCGCAGCTTGTCTGCGACGTTCTCGAGAAGATCATCCTCTCGCCCGCTCGTTATCGCTCGCTCAATCCTGTTAAGATCGCTAAAAACCGCCCTTTTCTGCCATCTAATGACTCGGCACTCATTGCGTATTGCCCGTTGCATGCCACTGCCGGAGGCTCTCAATTACGCACCGTGTTCTCACACACCCACTCAAAACGATAAGGAACCTTTAGGGGGCGACGAAATAGGAGTATAATTTCCTCGTAGCGAACTAGAGGGGTGAGAGCAATGGCAGAGAAAGGTACGTTTCGGGTTAAGAGTGGATTAGCAGAGATGCTGAAGGGTGGCGTGATCATGGATGTCACGACCGCAGAGCAGGCGAAGATCGCGGAGGCGGCCGGTGCTGTGGCGGTGATGGCCTTGGAACGGGTCCCCGCCGATATCCGTGCTGAGGGCGGTGTGGCGCGCATGGCCGACCCGGGGAAGGTGAAGGACATTCAAGATGCCGTCTCCATACCGGTGATGGCCAAGGTACGCATCGGGCACTTCGCCGAGGCGCAAATCCTGGAGTCGCTGGAGGTCGATTACATCGATGAATCGGAGGTCCTCACCCCCGCCGACCCCCAGTATCACATCGACAAATGGGCGTTCACCGTCCCGTTCGTGTGCGGGGCACGCAACCTGGGTGAGGCGACACGTCGCATCGCCGAAGGGGCGGCGATGATCCGCACCAAGGGCGAGCCGGGGACGGGGAACGTCATCGAAGCGGTGAGGCACATGCGGTTGGTGAACGAGCAGATCCGCACCGTGATCGCCGCACCGGAGGAAGAAGTGATGAGCCTGGCCAAGGAGATGGGCGCTCCCTACCAGATCCTGCGCATGATCCGCGAGCTTAAGAGGCTTCCCGTCGTCAACTTTGCCGCCGGTGGGATCGCCACACCGGCAGATGCCGCGATGATGATGCAGCTTGGCTGCGATGGAATCTTCGTTGGAAGCGGCGTCTTCAAGTCGGGCGATCCAGAGAAGAGGGCCCGCGCGATCGTCGAGGCGACGACTCACTACGATGATCCGGCGGTTGTCGCACGCGTGTCGGAAGGCTTAGGCGAGGCGATGGTGGGAATATCAATCGATGAGATTCCGCCGCATGAGATGATGCAGGTTCGCTAGATGAGGATCGGTGTACTCGGATTGCAGGGCGCGGTGCGCGAGCACCTGCGTAGCCTATCCCGGATTGGTGTTGATACGCTCGTGGTGAAGCGCGTTGAAGAGCTCTCCGAGATATCGGCTCTGATCCTTCCCGGGGGGGAATCGACGGCGATCTCCCTCATCGGGGGTGAGGCGTTCCTGGAGCGGCTGCGTAATTTAGCTAAGAGCGGGTTCCCGTTTTTCGGAACCTGTGCCGGGATGATTCTCCTGGCACGCGGGGTTGATGAGCAGGAGGGGTCGTACGTGGGCGCGATCGATATCACGGTAGCGCGTAACGCTTCGGGCAGGCAGGTACACAGCTTCGAGACAGTCATTGCCGCCGAAGGGATTGGAGATGACATACCGGCCGTCTTCATCCGCGCCCCATACATCACAAGGCTTGGGCAGGGCGTAAGTGCGCTTGCGCAGTACGATGGACACGTGGTGATGGCGCGCCAGGGAAACGTACTAGTTTCGAGCTTCCACCCGGAGCTTACGGACGACTTGCGAATCCATGAGTATTTCCTCAATATCGTGGAAAAGAGAAATCAGGAGGATCTAAAATGAAGAAGGTAGCAATCAACGGCTTTGGCCGCATTGGACGAGCGTTCTTTCGCATCGCCTACGGCAAGGGAGATCTCGACATAGTGGCGATCAACGACCCGTTCATCTCAGCGGAGCAGGCGCGGTATTTGCTCAAGTACGATTCCGTTTATCATCGGTACGATCGCGAAGTTGAGTTCTACGAGGAAAAGGACATCAATGGGAACGTTACGGATCAGGGGATCATCGTCTCGGGAAATAAGATTCCTATCCTGCGTGAGATGGACCCGAAGGATCTTCCCTGGGGCGAGATGGGAATCGACGTTGTGATCGAGTCGACCGGAAAGTTTCTAACGCGGGAGAAGGCGTCCTTGCACCTTGCAGGAGGGGCGAAGAAGGTCCTCCTCTCGGCTCCGGCCAAGGATAAGGACATCCCGCAGATCGTCTACGGCGTGAACAATGATGCCTACGATAAGGAGAAGGACCTGATCATCTCTGCCGCTTCCTGCACGACAAACTCGCTCGCCCCGGTGGCCTACGTTCTGGAGAGGGAGTTTGGAATCGTGCACGCCCTCATGTCCACCGTGCACGGATACACCGCCGATCAGAGGATTGTCGATGCCCCGCACGCCAAGTTCACCCGCGGGCGCACAGCAGCGGCGAACATCGTTCCCACGACGACCGGCGCCGCCACGGCGACGACGAAGGTCATCCCCAGCCTCGCTGGAAAAATGGATGGGATGGCGTTCCGCGTTCCTGTTCCTACGGGATCGGTGACCGACTTTACCGCTGTTTTAAAGGTAGATGTTGACCCGGAGAAGATTGAGAATGCGATGCGCAAGTATGCCGAGGGAAAACTGAAAGGAATCCTCGATGTGGCGAACGATCCGATCGTATCGAGCGACATCGTCGGTGAGACGCACGCTAGCGTTTTCGATCCCAGTTGGACCAAGGTCAGAGACAAGCGATTGGTAAAGGTCGTGACCTTCTATGACAACGAGTGGGGATACACAAACCAGCTCGTACGCGTGGCTACGGTTTTCTAAGACTACACTGTTAAAGGCGGGAGAGGGTCCACTGGCGGTCCTCTTCCCGCCGCGTTGTCTGCTGTGCGGGAAACCGACCCCTCAGCTCGATATCCTGTGCGAGAGATGCATCGCGGATCTACCGCCGCTTGAAGGGCCACGCTGCGTGAAGTGCCAGGAGCCGCTATCAGATCCCTCGCTCGATCTGTGCCGGGCGTGCGGAACAAGGGAGCGCTGGTTCGATCGGGCGTTGTCGCTCGGACCGTACGAGGGCGCTTGGGGAAAGCTCGTCAGATCGTTGAAGTTCGACAAGGAGCCGGCAGTGGCGAGGTTCCTCTCTTCGGGCATGGCGGAGTATCTCGTTAAAGAAAAACCGTTTGGCAATATCGATGTCATTACCTACGTTCCGATGACTCGCCGCGCGCTGCACGCACGCGGATTCAATCAGGCAAAACTACTTGCACGCGGATTGGCGAAGCGCATCCATCGCCCCATGACGAGGCTTCTGGCAAAGAAGAGCGAAACGCAGCCGCAGGCCCGCCTCTCGGCACGGGCGAGGCGGGAAAACTTGCGGGGCGCGTTCCACCTGATAAGATCTGTTTCGGGGAAGGTTCTTCTTGTTGATGACATATTCACGACCGGATCAACGGTTGAAGAGTGTGCTCATACGTTGAAGAGGGGTGGTTGCGAGGAGGTCTTTGTTCTCACTGTAGCGCGGGCGTAAAGGAGGGGGAAGATGCGGGTGGAAACGATCTGCCTGGGCGAGCTGGCCACCAACTGTTACCTCGTCGATGCCGGTGGGACGAGCATACTCATCGATCCTGCGCAGCACTGTGATGCCCTCACATCGTTCATCGCTGGCCGCAAGATCGACCTTGTGGTCAACACCCACGGCCACTTCGACCACATCGGGGGAGACTGGGATCTACAACAACAGGGGGCGCAGCTCCTCATCCATAAGGCCGACCTTCCATTGGTCGATCGCTTCTACCCCGATCATCCACCGTTTGATCGCTACCTCGAAGATGGCGACGTGCTCCCAGGGAACCTACGCGTCATGCACACGCCCGGGCATTCGCCGGGGAGCATCGTTCTGATTGGTGAAGACCTTCTGTTCGTCGGAGATCTGCTGTTCGCCGGTTCGATCGGCAGGGCCGACTTCCCGGGCGGCTCGATGCGCCAGATGAACGAGTCCCTCACGCGATTGGTCGCCCTCAAGGGTGAGTATCAGGTCTATCCCGGGCACGGGCCAGCGACATCGCTGGGAAGAGAAAAGCGGGCAAATCCCTACCTCCTGCGCTTGGGGGTGAACAGATGAGCACGGAGCGAGCCGATGTGCAGCAGATCAAGGATCGCATCGATATCGTAGCGGTAATCTCGCGCTACGTTACCCTCACCAAGGCCGGGTCGAGCTACAAGGGGCGTTGTCCGTTTCACAAGGACGACACGCCGTCCTTCTGGGTCAGCCCGGAGAAGGGGCTGTGGCACTGCTTCGGATGCGGCGCGGGCGGAGATGTGATCGGCTTTGTGATGAAGATCGAGAGTATCCCCTTTGTCGAGGCCGCTGAGCGATTGGCCACAGAAGCGGGCCTATCGTTTGCCGCGCACAAGTCCGATGGCTCCCGCGATCTTCTGCACGAGATCAGCATCGCCGTCTCCCGGTGGTACGCCGATAATCTGGTAAACAGCGCCCCCGGTCGGCGCGGGCGGGAGTACCTCGTGGGGCGAGGATACCCCGAGGAGACGTGGGAGAGGTTCGGTCTTGGTTACGCTCTTCCCGGCTGGGATCACTTAAGGAAGAGATTCTCCGCCAAGTACGGCGTCAAGCCCCTCGTCGATCTGGGTCTCCTCGTGCGCAAAGACGATGGCACAAACTACGACCGCTTCCGTGATCGGGTCATCTTTCCTATCCTCGACCTCTCGGGACGACCGATCGCCTTCGGAGGGCGCAGCTTCGACGGCCAGCCAAAGTACCTTAACTCGCCTAAGACGGCGTTATTCGACAAGGGAAATCATCTCTACGGCCTCTCCTGGGCACGCGAAACAATGCAGAAGGAGGGAAGCGCCGTCCTCGTTGAGGGTTACACCGATGTCATCTCACTACACCTGGCGGGGATCACCAACGCCGTGGGAAGCATGGGCACGTCGCTCACGCAGGGTCAGGCACACCTGCTCGGCCGCTTCGTCAAGGAGGTAGTGATATCCTACGACCGCGACACCGCAGGGGGGATGGCATCACTACGCGGGATGCAGATCCTACGTAATCACGGCCTGTCCGTGCGTGTCGTGCGCCTGCCAGAGGGGGACGACCCCGACAGCCTGGTGCGGCGGGAGGGGGCGGAACGGATGCATCAGCTCATCGATGCCGCGGCAGCGTTTCACATCTTCTACATCGAATCGTTGAAGGAGAGGCACAACATGGCGAGCATCGCGGGAAAGGAAGCGGCACTGGAGGAGGCAAGACCGTTCTTCCAGGAAATCCGTAGCCTCCCTCTGCGGCAGGAGATCGCAACCCGTCTCGCCGAACTACTCGACTTGCCGTTCGACGGGTTGATGCGGGAGCTTGCGCGCGGAAGGAGACAACAAAGACCTGAGGTGGGCATCGAACAGGAAGAGCACCACTGGGATCCGCAGCAGGTGATCCTGTCCCTCCTTCTGCGTGGCGATGTGACCTGGGAGCGGGTGGCGGCACTTGTCTCGGTGGAGGACTTTGCTCCCCGCTATCGGCCGATCGTCACGGAGATGGCACAGACAAGGGGTCAAGTGGACCCATCTTCGATGACAACGTTCCTTGATGCAGATAGTGCGCGCGAGGTAAGCTATCTAACCTTGTCTGAGCCGCTGTGGAGCGACGTCGAGAAGGCGCTGCAGGATGCGCTGGAGCGGCTTGTGGAGCTTCCAGAGATCGAGAACAAACTGAAAGATCTGCGCGGAAAGATGGAAAATGCTGAGAGATCGGGTGATCGTCGCCACCTCGACGAACTGCAGCGTGCCTACAGCACGCTCGTAGCCCAGAGGCTATCCAGGAGGAGAAGAGATGGCAAGAAACAAGCAGCAGGCCAAAGATAAGCAGGGCGCGAGCGATTCTTCAATAGAAAAACCGGTCATGGCAGTCGATGCAGATGAGGTGCAGAACGTGCCCGAGAAGCCCAAGAGCGCGATTCAGGACGGACCGATCGATGAAGAGGACGTAATCTCCAGTGAGGATGAGATTCTCGAAGGGGATGATCTCCTCGAGGACGACGCAATCGCTGTAGACGATGAACCACTCGTAATCGAGGATGTAGCTTCCGACGCTACGGATACCGTCAAGGTCGATGTAGTCAGGAAAGAGACTCGCTTGCATCGTGCCATGGACGCAAGAACAACCGCCCGTAGGGAAGACCCGGTGAAGACTTACCTGCGCGAGATCGGACAGTATCCGTTGCTCTCCAAGGAGGAAGAGGTCGAGCTGGCGACATCGATGGAGCGTGGCATCTGGGTGCGCGCTATTCGCGATGGTGCGGATGCCGCGGAAAGGCTCAGCCGTGTCGTCCTTCCCAAGAAGGGAGGGGTGAGCATCCTTCCCAAAGAGGTGGAAGAAGAGCTGGAGGCACTTGTCGAAGCCGGCAAAGCGGCTGCTGTGGCGTTGGGGCTCGGCAAGAGCCCAAGCAAGGTGGATCTTGACCGTCTGCTGCAGAAGAAGGGGCAGGAGCTGGAACAAATCGACGCGCAGGCGCGCGCATCGCGCGACAAATTGACGATTTCCAACCTGCGCCTCGTTGTCTCCATCGCCAAGCGCTACACGAACCGCGGGCTATCGTTCCTCGACCTCATCCAGGAGGGGAACATGGGTCTGATGAAGGCGGTGGAAAAATTTGACTACAAGCGGGGCTTCAAGTTCTCCACCTATGCCACATGGTGGATCAGGCAGGCGATAACGCGGGCCATCGCCGATCAGTCGCGCACGATCCGCGTCCCGGTGCACATGATCGAGACGGTGCGCGATCTGAAGCGCATCAAACGGGAGTTTATCCAGCAACACGGGGCAGCCCCTACACTTGAGGATCTCTCCGAAATGATGGGGATGAGTATCGACAGGATCAAGAAGGTGGAGAACGTATCTTCCTACACCTCCTCTTTGGAGCGGCCGATCGGGGACGAGAACGAGGACACCCTGTGCGACTTCATCGAGGATACCTCTTCTCCCTCTCCCACCAAGGAGACGTTCCGCATGTTCTTGAAGGAGCAGCTGAACCGCGCCCTTGATCAACTCGACGAGAGAGAGCGCGAGATCCTAAAGCTGCGCTACGGCCTGGATGACGACCACCCGCGCACGCTTAAGGATGTCTCTCTCAAGTTCAACATCACCCGCGAGCGCGTGCGCCAGATCGAGATCAAAGCGATCGAGAAGCTGAAGCACCCCTCCCGCCGCACCGAGCTGAAGCGTTTCCGTGAGCTCCTCCTCGGGGAGGACTAGTTGTTGAAGGCCGGTCAGGTCCTTGTGCTCCTCGGTCCGACCGCGGTCGGGAAGAGCGCTGTCGCCGTAGAGCTGGCGACCAGAACCGCTGGCGAGATCATCTCCGCCGACTCGCGCGCCTTCTTCCGCAGACTTGATATCGTCACCGACAAGCCCCCGCTCGAAGAGCGCCGTGGGATCCCACATCACCTAATCGACATCGTGGACCTAACGGGAAGCTACGATGCGATGAGTTTTCGTGACGATGTGAAGCGATTGATCCCGAAGATCCGATCACGCGGACACCTCCCGATCATCGTCGGTGGAGGGACGCTCTACTTGGGCGCGATCCTGCGTGGGATCTTCACCGGCCCCAGTGCCGATCCCGCGTTACGTGCAAAGCTACTGAGCGAACCACTCGATCAGTTGTACACCCGCCTGCAGAAGGTTGATCCGCAGGCGGCAGCGCGGATCCACGCAAACGACAGATTACGTATCGTACGAGCGCTCGAGGTGCACGCGATCACCGGACAACCGATCAGCGAGCTGCAGAAGGAGGCAAAGCCGCTGCCGCTGGACTTCGTGGTCTTCGGGCTGCGGATGGAGCGTGAGGCGCATCGCTGCGCGATTGCGCAGCGCGTGCGCGAGATGCTAGCTGGCGGACTGATCGACGAGGTACAAAGCCTGCGTGCGCGAGGATTAACTGCGCAGCACCAGGCGCACCGCACGATTGGCATTCGCGAGACGGAGGCCTTCCTCGATGGAAAAATCTCACGCCAGGAACTCGACGAGCGACTGATCATCAACACCTGGGGACTTGCCCGCCGACAGATGGCCTGGTTCAAGCGCGACTCAGGCGTCACCTGGGTCGATGTCACGGGAAGATCGCCGCAGCAGGTAGCGGCAGATATACTCTCTTCTTGGGAGGATAAACGATGAATGTAGTGAGTGGAGCGCAGATAAAGGCGCTCGATAGAGCAGCGGTGGAGGCAGGGATCCCCGCCGGAGACCTGATGGAGAACGCCGGTCGCGGCGTGGCGGAAGCTGTCATGCGCAGCTCACGCGGCAAGCGAGTCGTGGTCGTCGCTGGCAAAGGGGGGAACGGCGGGGATGCCCTCGTCGCCGCACGGATGATGGGTGAAGCGGGCCTCCAAGTACGGGCGTTCACCCTATCTGAGATCGATGAATTGACGAAAACAACGCGCGAGAAGGCGCATCTTCTCAATGAGCTATTTCCAGGGACTCTACGCGTGCTCAATGAGGACCTCGATGAGTTAAGAAGAGCTCTCGGAGACGCCGACTGCGCAATCGACGGCCTGCTGGGAATAGGGGTAGATCGCCCGCTCTCGGGCAAGTACCTCGAAGTGGTAATGTTGATGAACAACGCTGATCTATTCCGCGTTGCTGTCGATCTACCGTCCGGCCTACCCTCCGATTCCGGCAGAATAATTGGCGAGGCAACAAACGCTGATCTCACGGTGTGCATGGCCGCGTACAAACCGGCGCATCTGCTCTATCCCGCACGGAATTACTGTGGAAGGATCGAGGTCGTCCCGGTTGGGTATCCCGACGCGTTGTGGGAGGGCCTTACACCGATCGCTCGTGTTGTGGAAAAGGAGTGGATTGCTGAGCACTTGCCTACGCGTCGCCCTGATGGACATAAGGGGACGTTTGGACGCGTCTTGATCGTCGCCGGATCGCTTGGGATGAGCGGCGCAGCCATCCTTGCTACTGCGGGAGCGCTGCGCGCCGGGGCGGGACTGGTCACCGTCGCCTGTCCTCGCTCGATTCAACCGGTCATCGCCACCGCCATTCCCGAGGCGATCACCATCGGACTGCCCGATCAAGAAGGGCACCTGACGCAAGATTCTCTCGCTCCTCTTCTGGGCTCGTTTGCAAGAGCGGATGCCCTCGCCATCGGTCCGGGGCTCGGGCGCGCTGATGATACCGGAGCGTTCGTACGCGCGCTCATCATAGAAGCGAAATCGCCGCTCGTCATCGATGCTGACGGCCTCTTCGCCCTGAATCACGAGACTCTGACAAAGGTTGCTGGTCGTGCCGTCCTCACCCCGCATCCAGGGGAGATGAGCCGCCTGATCGAGCGCCCCGCTGGTGAGATCGATGCTGAGCGGATCGAAATTGCGCACGCGTTCGCCAGGGAACATGGCGTTGTCCTCTTGCTCAAGGGCAGGCCGACCGCGATCGGAACGCTGGATGGCGACGTTTTTCTCAACCCGACCGGGAACAGCGGCCTGGCAACGGGTGGAAGCGGCGACGTGTTGACCGGGATCATCGCCGGCCTCCTCGCCGGGGGGGCATCTCTTACCGATGCAGCGATCACCGGTGCATACCTGCATGGGTATGCCGCAGAATACCTTGCTCGCGACCGCGCCGAACGCTCGATCATCCCCAGTGATCTGCTCACTGCACTGCCCCGGGCGATCGCCGAAGTGGAAAGATGCAGCGTTGCACCTCGTGTGAGAGAATCCTCCACAGAACCGGAACGTCGGAGACTGCCTGTCTGGGGTGCAGACAGGGCTCCGACGCTACACGAGGCCGCCGATGGTTGAACTCATCGACACACACGCACACCTCGATTCATCAGATTACAACGAGGACCGCGCGGCAGTCATCGCCCGCACCTTTGCCGAGAGAATCGGCGTGATCACCGTTGGCGTAGATCTTGAATCGAGCGAGGCGGCGCTGAACCTTGCCAAGCATCATCGCTTCATCTGGGCCGGAGTGGGAATCCATCCACATGAGGCAAAGACGTTCGACTCGCAGGTCGCAAATGCGTTGCGCGAGCTGGCCACTGATCCCAAGGTCATCGCCATCGGCGAGATCGGGCTCGACTACTACCGCGACCTCTCTCCACGTTTGACGCAGCGCGATGTTCTTACCGAGCAGATAGAACTGGCAAACGAGATCGATCTTCCGGTGATCATCCACAACCGCGAATCGACGAAAGACATGCTCGCTATCCTTCGTAAACATCGTCCAAAGCGGGGAGTGATCCACTCCTTTCTCGGTGATATCGATCTGGCACGAGAGTTCATGGCCTTTGGCCTCCACCTAGGGATCGGCGGACCGCTCACGTTCAAGAAGAATGATGTCCTTCGCGATGCAGTGGCCCGGATCCCGTTTGAGCGGATCCTCCTTGAGACCGATTGCCCATACCTTACCCCTGTCCCATACCGCGGCAAGCGGAACGAACCGGCCTACATCCGCTACATCGCTGAGGAGATCGCCCGCCTCAAGGAGATTTCGGTTCAACGCGTAATCGCGACCACCACGGAGAACGCACGACGGTTATTCGACATCTAGTTTCAGCATCGGAAACGTCGGGTGTGGAGAACCGACGCTGCGGAAAGCACAGTAGTAACGGTCTTTCGTAGCGTCGAAGACAAGCTGTGACGTTGTTGACTAAATGAACCTACTCCTCATCCACTCCGTGACATGCTCCGCGAACTTGTGCAGGTCCACAAGGCGCCGCAGGTTGTGCAGAACCTGATCCCAGTCAATCGCCAGGTACTCGTGAACAAGGATGCTTGCGAAAACCGGCAATGGGAGCGAGACGATGGGCAAGGTCGATGGGAAGCACTTCCGCCTCTCCCAACGCCTCTATCGCTCCGTAGGCATCACTCGGCTTTTCTAACCCTTCCAGAGTGATTATCCGGTTAGCGATGTCGATACACGCCTAGGCTGCGACTTCGAGATTCCTCTCCACGATATCCTTGAGATAGGGATCAGTCTCAAACTCATCCCTCGCCTTTGTCTCTAGCGGTTCGAGTTTTCGCAAGCATCCTTTCAGTCGCTCTAAGCGCCTCTCGATACCGTTGAACTCCTCGTTCATATTCCTCCTGCGTTTCCTCCAAGATCTCCTTGCGCCGCGCTCGCAGAACAGGTAGTTGGTCGAAATACATGCTCATCGTATTCGCTTCAAACTCCACCCGCGTTGCCAAGGTCTTCTCATAGATAAGATGCCCGGCAGCAATCACGTTGTAGACAAGCTCGATCGGTGCCTGGGAGAGATCGACAAGGTCGACCTGTGCATGGAGAAGCTTCACCAAAAGGTGTTGAAGTAAGTAACGATCATCGGCAAGGACCGGGCGGGGAAAGAGCACTCCAATGTCGTAGTCACTTTCCGGGCCTGCTCCACCTTTTGCGCGCGAGCCGAAGAGATAGGCGAGCAGAACGGGAAATTCTCGCTCGGATTCCGCGAAGAAACCACGCAGCTTCATGATGTTATCATCTTTCTCGTTCATGCCTTCTCCCTTGACACAGCAATTCTAGTGCTCGATACACAGAAGAGCAAATGCAGTTGGAGCATAGCGTAGGCCTCCCTCCGCTATTCATCATCGCGTACTCATGAGAGGCTTCCCCCATTGGAAGAGCAAGCAGCAAGGCGTACATCCACATCCCGCTCCTTGCTCCGCGTAACTTTACCAGATGACGATCCCGACGATGATAACGATGATCAGCACGATGAATACGTACCCGGCATAGGTGTTGAGCTTCCCATTTTGCATCCGTGCGCAGCAGGCCGCTATCCATTGAGCAAGACGAGTGAGCGGGTGAAAGACAAGCCTCTCGGGGAGGTAGACATCCCGGTGCACTCGTCGGATGGCAAGCCGGAAGTGGCCGGCCGTAGCCCGCCTGCTCTCCTCCTCCACCGCTGGATGGAAGACCGACTGAAAGATAACCCTCACCGGTTGCGAGAATCCACTTGCGGTGTAGGTCATGCTTGGAGTCAAACGACGCACTCCGCCGTCCCACTCTGCTCTCCGTACGACACGCCGCCGGCGGGCGGCAAACAGCCATACTCCACCTGTGGCGAGCCCGAGGAGGAGTAAGAGCACGATGAATGTGTACGCGGGTGACATGGCATACACAACCGGGTTTGCCTCTCCTCCCCGGTGCATGACCACAAGTCCCCGTCCGGGGAGGAAGTTCTTCCCGCTCTGTGCTCCCAAGTCGGAAAAGTCGTGTACGAAGTCCGCGGGCAGGCCGTGTAAATTCGTCTTTGTGGCGAGGAAGAACGGAGGGACTAGAGCATCGGTCGCGGAGGCGTGCGTGTACGTCGCGAACGCCCGATCGAGCGTGGGGATGACATATGTCGGTGTGACCCCGAGCGTGAGGCACAACGAAGCGAGAATGAGCATCGGAACGATCAGCGTCTTCGTTGCCCGCTTAGCGTTATTCGCCAACTCCGAGCGAGCGTGCCCGAGGAAGGTCATGGCGAACGCTTTGACGAACGCGGTCACCGCCAGGGCCGCGGTCAACGCCAGCATCGCCCCGGCCAGGGCGAAGGCGACCTTTACCCCGATCGAACTAAGCTCCACACTGCGCAGGATCGACTGCAGGGTGAGCCACTCGCTGGCAAACCCGTTGAACGGTGGAAGAGCGGAGATGGACATCGCGCCAACGAGAAATGCCAGCGCTGTCCAGGGCATGCGGTGGATCAGCCCCCCGAGGCGATCCATCGACCTGGTCCCGGTCATCATGTCTACCGTGCTCGCCCCGAGGAAGAGGAGGCCCTTATACACCGAATGGTTGATCATGTGATAGAAAGCGGCGACAAAAGCAATCGCAGCGAGCGTCGCATGCCCAGCGGCGAGAAAGACCAGTCCTGCGCCAAGAGCGGTGGTGACGATTCCCATGTTCTCGATCGAGCTGTGGGCAAGCATCGTCTTCAGATCATTCTCAACCGTGGCGTAGAGGATCCCCACCAATGCGGTAATCGCCCCGACGATCAATACGACCAGCCCCGGGCCGACGCTAGTGATCGGAAGGAGATCCATGTTTACACGCACAATCCCGTAGATACCCAGGTTGAGGATCACTCCGGATAGGAGGGCGGAGATGTTCCCCGGCGCGACCGGATGGGCCCGGGGAAGCCATATGTTGAGTGGAAAGAGTCCTGCTTTCACCCCAAACCCGAAGAACGAGAGGAGGAAGACCGCCCAGCGTGTGCCGCTTCTCAACCCGGCGATTCCCGTCCTGATTCCGGCAAAATCAAGCGATCCGCCGTGTGCCGCCAAAATGAGTAAGGCGATCACCATTGCCAGCGTCCCCGCCTCGCTCATCACCAGCATCAACCAACCGGCGCGGGCGTTGCGCTCCTCTCGGTGTTCATAGACCACGAGGAGGTAGCTTGTGATCGACATCACCTCCCATACCACGAGAAGCGACAGGATATCGCCGCAGACCGGGATGAACACGATCGAGGCGAATAGGGCCAGATACCAGGCAGAGAATGCCTTTAGGCTGTAACGACCCGTGTACCGTGGAATGTAGCCCGCGGAAAAGATCGATACCGGTAAGTAGATGAGACCTGTGATGAACACAAACAGCGCCCCGATACGATCCATGGCAAGCGACATCCGTCCAAGGCCGGGCACGGTCCACAGCCAGGCGTGGAACGTGTGACCGGCGAAGAGCGTCTCCCCACTTGCCCACATGATGACAATCGCGGCGAGTGAGCCAAATGCAGCCAAGGCCTGTGGGACGCGCCGCTCCGGAATGAACGGGACAACAGCAATTCCGATAGCGATGATTCCCAGAAACGCAGTGATGAGATCGAGGGGGGTGATCATCTCTCGACCACTTCCTGCGCACGCCCGGCGACGAGGAGGAGTCCGTGCAGGATGGCAAGCGGCGGTGGCGGACACCCGGGAACGACGACATCTACCGATCCGACCTCGTTAGCTCCGTGCCCGGCGACAAAGCTCGATCCGAAGATCCCGCCGGAGGCGGCGCACGTCCCCACCGCCATCACCCGCTTCGGGGTCGGCATCGCGGCGTACGCCTTCTCTACTGCCAGCTTCATGTGCTCGGTCATCGGCCCAACGAGGAGCAACAGATCGGCCTTGCGCGGAGTGGGCGTGATAAAGAACCCAAGCCGGTGCATATTGTAGTAGGGATTGTTGAGCTGGCCGACTTCGCTCAAACACGCTCCACAATCGCCGGCATCGACTACAAGTACGTGTAACGATCGACGGAACGGGCGCTCGACCTCCGCTTCCTTGGCTTCAGGAGGGACTGTCGCCCATTCGTATGTCTCCTCCCAGGGAATATCGGCGCGGCAGGCGGGACAGTGGATGCAGCGACCCCGATCGACGGTGATGCCTTCACCTGTCGCCGCGAGCGCACCCACTGGGCAATGGGACGCAATCTCCTCCGGCGAAGCGACGACTCCCCCACGCGGCCTCCCCGGTGTGATCCCGTGGGCGTGATCCTCGCGGCGCGGGTAGGGTGTGGTCACGATTCCGGCCTTGAGTCCGGCAAACACCCATTGGCTCATGATTTGTTCCTCCTCATCGATCGTTTTCCGCCGCCGACAGGCCGAACGTCGCCAGGATGATCGGGAAGTCCTGGAACGCAAACCCCTCGGCCGCCAGATGAAAGCCGTGCCAGTTGACAAACGACGGCGGGATGATCCGCCACTCGGCCACGTTCCCGGCATCGTCAATCCGCACCCAATGAAACGCCGCCCCGCGCGGCGCTTCCGTCCAACCAAGCGCCCATCCTGCGCGCATCTCTACTGGAACGCACACATCGCCGGAAGGAAGATCAGCCGCGATATCGTTGAGGAGCCGCGACGACTCCCGCGCCTCGGAAAACAGGACCCGCAGTCGAGCATAGCCATCCCCTTCTTCTTCCTGTACTGGAGAAAGCAAGAGCTCCTCGTACCCGCCGTAGGGAAGGAACGTCCGCAGATCGCGCCCGCTCCCGGAAGCGCGGGCGATCGGCCCGACGAGACCGTACCTGAGAGCGTCATCCTTCGTGACGATTCCCACCCGTTCCAGCCGATCGAGGAAGCTCGATGAGCGGGTGAGGAGCCGCTCCAGCTTGTTCAATCTCTGAGCGATGGAAGATGCCGTGCCGGCAACGTTGCGGCACTCCTCGTCAGTGAAGTCGCGTGTCAGCCCTCCGGGTGTGGCGAGGCCGAACAGGTAGCGATGGCCAGCGAATACTCCCGATAGGCGCAGCATCTCCTCCTCCAGGATGCCTGCTTGACTGGCGGCGACAGCGAGTCCGGTGGAGGAGCAGATTCCTTGGAGCGCTGCTACGTGATGGCGAAGGCGCTCAAGCTCGGCGAGGAAGGCGCGCAACCGCCGTGCCCGCTGCGGTATCTCCACTTCTGCTATCTTTTCCACCGCCTGGCAGAAGGAGAACGCATGGGCGAAGCTCGATGTCCCGTTGAACCGCTCCGCAAGCAGGAGCGCCTCGCCCACCGAGCGACCCTGGGCAAGCTTCTCCACCGCTCGGTACTTGTAGAACAGGCGTGGGATGACTCGCACGATCTCCTCTCCGATCGTCTCCAGTTGGAAGTGGACCGACTCCGCGATGCCGGAGTAGATCGGTCCGATGGGCATGGAGAACGCGCCCGGCGAATCAAATACGCGGGGAGGCTCCCAGTCTGGTCGCGACTCCCAGTGCGAAAACGGGGCCCGTGCGTCGAACCCACGGCGCATCGGGTTTGTCCCCTCTGGCCATTGCTCGTGGAGGATGAATTCGCCCAGGCGGGGATGGCCGGAAAACGAGAGGCCGAAGAGGTCCTCGGCGGCGCGCTCGTGCCAATCAGAGGCGTGCACATGTGCGCTGATGCTGGGAAACTCGGTCTGATCGTGCGATGCGGCGATCATTACCTGAATCATTCCGTGATCGTTGTAGAACATGTAGCGCAGGCTCCAACTCACATCTTCTTCCTCGATGATCATCCCCGCGAAGGCACAGGCTTGTTCGTTGAACAGCATAGCGCTTACCTCAATGAGATCTGCTGTTGAACACTCGATATCCAGGAACGAACTGCTGATGCGCGTTGTCAAGCGTTCGAAAAAGCGGTCGTGTAATGTCTTTTCTAGTTTATTTAGTTCCATCTCGATCACCTCGTGAGAGCCACTGCCGCCAGGTGCAGGAGTTTGTGTAGCGGTTCCGGTAGATACACCCCGAGGAGAAGGACAGGAATGCCGGCCAGGACCAGAGCGATGCGCGAGCTCAGTGGCAGGGTTACTCGCTCCATCTCCTCTTTGGGTTCACCGAACACCATCTGACCGATGTGCCACATGATCCCGAAGAACGCGATCCCGACAAAAAGGGCGAGCAAGCCCACGACGACGTAGTCTCCAGCCACGATCCCTGCCCTAAAGATGGAGAACTCACTTAAGAACACGACGAACGGCGGCGCTCCTCCGATTGCGAGTCCAGCGATGAGGAGCGATCCTCCGGCAAGGGGGGATACGCGGATCAATCCCCGCACGTCCTTGATATTGCGCGTTGCGAATGAAAGGAGGACCAGACCGGCAACGAGGAATGACAATGACTTGGTAAGAGCGTGAGCCATGAGCTGGTAAGCCGTCCCGTAGGCCGCTCCCGCCGAGCCGATTCCCATGGCGGTGATGATGATCCCCATGTGCTCCACGGTAGAGAACGCGAACAGTCGCTTATAGTCGCGCACCTGCAGGATGAGGAACGCTGCTACCCCCACCGACAGCAATCCAAACACCTGCGCCCATGTTCCGGCGTTCAATCCGTTAGCCTGGCTGGCGATCGGGATCATCCTGAGAATCACGTAGAGCACCGCGCTCGTCTCCACACCGGAGAGGAGGAGACAGACCGGCGATGGAGCCTGGCTGTGCGCGTCGGGTAGCCAAGTGTGCAATGGGACCAGCCCCACCTTTGTCCCGAACCCGACCAGAATCAGCAAGAACGACGTCCCGAGCAGGGCGGGCGGTATGTGCGGCGCTGCGTTCCTTAGCCCTTCCCAGGTGTAGGCTCCACCGCCGGCCGTGTTGAGCCCCCAGAATAGGATCAGGAACCCAAGGAGGGCGATCGCCGCCCCCATCAGCGTGAGAGCAGCATACTTCCATGCCGCCTCGAGCGCACGGCGATCAGCGGTGTATCCAACGAGGAAAACAGAGAACAGCGTTGTCAGCTCAACCACGATCCACACCATGCTTAGCTCGGCGAACAATGGTACGGATAGGATGGAGAACAAGAACAGGTTGTAATTTGCGTAGTATTGTCGAGCCCGGTTGCTCTTCACCTCCGTACGTTCGAGGTACCCGATGGAGAAGATTGCCCCGATCGTTCCCACAAATGAGATGAGAAGAAACATGAGCGCTCCCAGGCCGTCGATCGATATCCAGCCGGAGATCGCGGTCAGCTCACCCGCGGAGGTTACAGACAGCGCCGCGGATACCGAGATTCCAAACAAGGCGCAGGCGGAAACAAGCGTGACGCTCGATGCGATCGAGTGCTTCGGTGCGATGAACGATATCCCGGCAGCGATTAATGGGAGGGCGAGGGCGGCGATCAAGATCATTGCTTTGCCTCCTCCTTCAAATCGGTGAGCCTCGCCACCTCGGTGTGCCCGGTGCGCTCGTGTATGAGCTTGGTGAGGAGGCCAACAACGAACGCCAACACGAGAGCGTCAAACGCCACAGCGAGCTCGGAGATGATCGGCAGATTCGGGGCGATAGCGATCCCGGCGTAGAACGCGGAGTTCTCCATCGTGAGCAAGGCGAGGAGCTGAGGGACCGCCTCCCGCCTGACGGCAAGGGTGTATCCCCCAAGGAGCAAGCCGGCGATCCCGATCGGCAGATTCACAGTGGCAAAGTTGGTATGAGCCGTCACAAGCAGCGGGCGAGCGATGAAGTACGAGAGCACTGTAAGCCCGAGGGCAATGAGAAGAGACGTTGTCGCGTTGATCGTAAGGGACACCTCGCGGCGGGTGAAGATCCGGCCGGGCATCGCCCGTCGCAGAATCCAGGGGATGAGAATGGGCTTGGTCAGCAGGTTGATCATGCCGACGGCGATGAGATGCCAGTACACGGGATGGACCCCGATGATGAACGCCGAACTGGCCAAGAGAATGGACTGATAGATGAACATTCGCAGACAGCCGCGTACCTGGCGGGTGGCGACCATGGCAAACGATGTGAGGAGGAACAAACCGCCGACGAGGGCGTTTAGGCTACTTCCCAGAGCATGTGGCATATCTTCCTCCTCTTACAGGGCGAACAGGCGAGCGATCATCGCCACAACCCCGGTTACGAACGCCGCCCCCAGGAACTCGCTGATCCTGAAAAGTCGCAGCTTAGCCAGGGACGACTCGATGGTCACCAACACGATAATCAGCCCGAGCATCTTCATGAGAACGAGTGGGATTGCCAAGAAGACAGCACCCACGTTCCCCGTTCCGGCAAGCCCCCACGGAGCAACGAGCACGTTTAGGAAAATACACATCAAGACGAACGCCTTTATCTCTCCTCCCCACTTCATCAACGCAGCGCCGGTTCCTGAGTATTCGAGCCCCTTTGACTCGTCGATCATCGCCAGCTCGAAGTGGCCGGATGGATTATCCACCGGGATGCGGCCGGTCTCGGCGATGATGATCATCAGGAAGGCGAGCATGATCAGGATGTGCGATGGAGCGAAGAAACTCGCCGGCGATATCACCCACTGCTGCTGCACGATATAGGGGATGGTCGATCCAGCGACGAACGACACAGTGAAGAAGACAACCATGAACACCGGCTCCACCAGGAAGCTCACCATTCTCGTGCGACTAGCTCCCATCGGACCGTACGGATTTCCGGCATCCACCGCGGCCAGGGTGGCGAAGAAACCGGCGATGGCGAGGATGAACCCGCCACCAAGCATGTCCCCCATGAACGCGAAGAACAGCGGATAACTGGTGAGAACCGGAATGAGCATCGCCACGAACAACGGGGCAATGAACACGACGTACGGTGTTACCCGAAAGATCCAGGACGCACGCTCGGACACGACCTCGTCCTTGTGGAATAGTTTCCATAGATCGCGATACGGCTGGAAGATGCTAGGCCCGCGCTTGGACTGCACGATCTCCTTTAGCCGGGCATTGATCCCGGCCATGAACGGGGCGAAGGCCATCACGACCAGCACCTGGAGAATGTTGTACAAGATCTTCGCCGTCATCCTGATTCCCCCGTGCGCATGTACAGCAGCTTCGCAGACGTTCTGTCAATAGACAACATGACCCCTCCCTAGTAATTCACTGGCGAGAATTAACAAAGAAAATCCCACCAAGAGCTAATCGTTCCTGGTAGGAGTCATTAGTCCGCTCAGACGAGGACACTTACAGACGAACTCCATCGTCACACACGCTGATCGTGTGGTGTAACGTGAATTATACCGGCGTTGATAGAGGATGCAACAGGCAATGGTCGGGAAGCGCTAGCAAAGCGAGTATTGGAAAGGCTCTATTTATGTTAGCTGCTGGTAATGATACTTGGATTCAACCGGTAAGTGCAACTTTGGGCATTGGTCAAAGAGGGGAGCTGCGGTAGTATTACCAGCGCCGCCCAGACCAGTAAATCAAAGGAGCACCGATGAAGAGATACACGCAGCTCACCGAACAAGAACGATACCAGATTTACGCACTAAAGCAAGCCGGACAGAGCGACAGCAGGATTGCCGCATTCCTGGGCCGTTACAAGTCCACGATTAGCCGGGAACTAGAGCGTAACAGTAGAGGAGG